>NZ_JBPYCR010000010.1:0-93517 GCF_051846915.1 Virgibacillus sp. W0181 | reverse complement strand
ATTAGTAACTTAGAGCGTATAGGGGATCATGCAGTTAACATAGCAGAAGAAGTATTAAGCGAAAAATTATAATTATTCAATTTTAATAATTTAGTTGAAAACGATAACTGAAAGTGCTATAGTATGTATTGGTGTTTTGTCTGGTGCATATACTATAGCCCTTTCAAAAATGCTCTTTAATATTTTAATTCAAAAAATATGTTGACAGATGTTGTCGAACATGGTAAATTATATCTCGTCGCCTTAATTATTTACATGAAGTAAAAAGGACTTGGTGACAGTATTTATTCGGCTTAATTTTTTTCTATTTTAAGTTAAAAATAATCCACAGTAGCTCAGTGGTAGAGCTATCGGCTGTTAACCGATCGGTCGTAGGTTCGAATCCTACCTGTGGAGCCTTGTGGCGGCGTAGCTCAGCTGGCGAGAGCGTACGGTTCATACCCGTGAGGTCGTGGGTTCGATCCCCTCCGCCGCTACCATGAAATTTTAATTTGCTGGACCCTTAGCTCAGTTGGTTAGAGCTATCGGCTCATAACCGATCGGTCGCAGGTTCGAATCCTGCAGGGTCCACCATTTCAATAATTCGGAGGAATACCCAAGTCTGGTTGAAGGGATCGGTCTTGAAAACCGACAGGGGTGTCAAAGCCCGCGGGGGTTCGAATCCCTCTTCCTCCTTATTTTGTTTTACATAGGTTCGTGCATCTTCATAATATATTATAGCTCAGTCAGTAAAGCAACGGGCATAACATCCGTAGAATAAGGTACGAGTCAGTCCGAAACATCTCTGAATAATTTTGAAGATGTAGCAATCATGCATGAACTCATACATAATACAATGTACAATTTAATATCATATGGCTAGATAGCTCAGTCGGTAGAGCAACGAGCATTAACATCCACCGAATAAGCTACGAGTAACCCCGAAGCACAGAACATCTCTGGATATCTTGAAGATGCAGGGGTCAATCAATAATCATTATTAGTATAGATTTTAGGTAATCAATTACATATTACGGCTCGATAGCTCAGTCGGTAGAGCAAAGGACTGAAAATCCTTGTGTCGGCGGTTCGATTCCGTCTCGAGCCATTCTATATAAAGAGCACAGTGATAGCGACTGTGCTCTTTATATGCTTATAATTTGCATGAACGTAATAGCTTTGTTACTCTTTAAATGAAGGGTTGAATTACCAATTCTTCCAAAAACAAAGTAATTTAAAGGGAGACGATAAACAATGGCTAAATTTGAATTACCTGAATTACCTTATGCATACGATGCTTTAGAACCTACAATTGACAAAGAAACGATGAATATTCACCATACGAAACACCATAATACTTACGTTACAAAGTTAAATGGTGCACTCGAAGGGCACAGTGATCTTCAGCAAAAATCCGTAGAAGACTTAATCTCTGATCTAAATGCTGTACCTGAAAACATTCGTACTGCTGTACGTAATAATGGTGGTGGACATGCAAACCATAGTCTTTTCTGGAAGACACTATCTCCGAATGGCGGCGGTGAGCCATCAGGTGAATTAGCGGATAAAATTAATGCTAAATTTGGCAGTTTTGACAAGTTTAAAGAAGATTTCGAAGCTGCGGCTGCTGGAAGATTTGGTTCCGGGTGGGCATGGCTTGTAATGGATAACGGAAATGTTGAAATTACAAGTACACCAAACCAAGATTCACCTCTAATGGAGGGAAAGACTCCTTTATTAGGACTTGATGTTTGGGAGCATGCGTACTATTTAAAGTATCAGAACAGAAGACCAGAATACGCAAAAGCTTTCTGGAACGTCGTGAACTGGGATGAAGTGGAAAAAAACTTTAATAATGCAAAGTAAATAATTTAGCAATAAAGGCACGAAGCATATATGCTTCGTGCCTTTATTAATGTCTATTCAAATACCACTATTTTCATATGTATTACATAAAGCTTTTTTACATATCTCAAAACGTTTTGTTTACACTATAAACTATACAAAAGGGGTTTTGAGATATGCATCGTTTATTACATTCTTTATTCGATAAAGTGGAAATTACCCGTGATTTAATTCTCTTGTTAGTAATTGGTGGATTGTATTCATTGGGTATATTTTTGTCAAATACATTTGTTAATGTTTATTTATGGAAGCAATCCGGTGATTATATAACAATTGCAATGTATAATTTGGGGATTTTTTTGTTTCAACCAGCGGCATTTATCCTTGCTGGAAAATTAGCGAAGAAAGTTGATCGAATTATTGTCTTACGTTTAGGAGTTATCTTTTTATCGATTTTCTTTTTGAGCGTATTGATTATTGGTGAGAAGGCGGCTTACTTTAATTTTATGCTCGGAAGTTTTCTAGGTATTGGTTACGGATTTTATTGGCTGGCTTTTAATGTATTGACATTTGAAATAACGGAACCGGATACTAGAGATTTTTTTAATGGGTTTTTAGGAGTGTTGGAATCTTTTGGAGGCATGATTGGCCCTATTCTTGCAGGGTTTATTATTTCCATAATGGCTGCCAATACAGGGTATACTACTATATTTACCGTATCATTTCTATTGTTTATACTTGCAGTTGTGTTTAGTTTTTTTCTTAAACGAAGAAATGCTGAAGGTCAATTTAAATTTAAGTTAATTTTAAATGAACGACTAAATAATAAAAATTGGCAAAAGGCCTTACATGCTCATGTTTCTCAGGGATTGAGGGAAGGCATATTTTTATTTGTCATTACAATATGGGTGTTTTTAACGACAAAAAGCGAGCTGGCATTAGGTACGTTTAATTTATTTTTATCCGGCCTTTCGTTTATCTTTTATTTTGTAGCAACAAAAGTGATTAAGCCTTCGAAACGTAAAAAAGCAATCTTAATCGGTGGGCTCATGTTGTATTTCTCCATTTATATTATATTGTTTCAAATTAGCTATTGGCATTTAATGGTTTATGCAATTGTAATTGGGATTGCCTATCCGATTATTAACGTACCATATATTTCTATGACGTATGATGTAATTGGCCAAGCACGTTTTGCAAAAGAATTGCGTGTTGAATATATTGTTGTGCGGGAACTATTTGTAAATATTGGACGTGTACTGGCAATCGTCATTTTTCTTATCTCAGTGTCGATTATGTCTGCGGAAAAAGTTATACCTGTTCTGCTAGCAATATTTGGAGCCGGATATTTAATTATTTACTTCTTTATGAAAGATGTAAATTTAGCAGATCTTTCTGGCAAGGAAGAAGTTATTGTTAAAGAACAATTGTCAGATGAAAAAAAACGTTAAGACCCATTAAAATATTAGGGAGAAGATGGTATAATAAATAATTAGGTATAAAAATAAAGAAATGTTTACAGGCGGGAGCGATCTACGAGAATGAAAAAGAAAAAGGCACAACTCCCTTTTCGATTAAATATATTGTTTTTCGTTGTTTTTCTATTGTTTTCTGTATTAATTGTCCAGCTAGGAATTGTACAAATTTTAAAAGGTGAGGGCTTTCAACAAGAAATTGACCGGACAATTCAAGATACAACGAAACTCCCAGTTCCCCGAGGAAAGATGTTTGATCGGAACCTTAACGTTATTGTTGATAATAAACCATTGTACTCCATTACGTATACTCCGCCAAAAGGCATACAACCAGAGAAAAAACTTGAGCTTGCTGAAACATTAGCAACGTATATGTCCATGGACAGTGATGATTATCTAGATAAGCTAAGTTTAAGAAATAAAAAAGAGTACTGGTATTTAAAAAACAAGGAAGAAGCAGTGAGTAGAATTTCAGATGAAGAAAAAGAAGATCTGGATGATGTTGAACAATATGATCTTGCTTTGGAACGAATTAAGGAAAAAGAGGTGAGTAATTACTCTAAAAAGGTTCTTGAAGTAATTGCTATCAAAAAAGAATTGGATAAGGCATACTCACTCACACCTCATGTCGTAAAAAATGAAAATGTAACACCGGAAGAGTATGCACAAATTGCAGAACATCTCGATATTTTACCGGGTATTAATGCAACAACCGATTGGAAGCGAGAACAAACTTATGGCGATACATTTAATTCTTTTATTGGATCGATTACATCGCAAGATCAGGGTATACCGGCAGACAAAGAACAATATTATTTATCGCGCGGATACAACAGAAATGACCGAGTAGGAATAAGTGGGCTAGAAGAACAATATGAAGACGTGTTGCGTGGAAGAAAAGAACAAATTCAATATACGACAACAAAATCCGGCAAAGTGATTGATTCTGAAGTAATCGTACCTGGAGAAAGAGGAAAAGATTTAATATTAACGATTGATATGGAGTTTCAGGAACGACTGGATGAGATTGTTCGGGAGGAATTGAAAAACACCATTCAAAAATCCCCTTATCAAAACCAGTATTTGGATGATGCAATTGCCGTTGCAATGAATCCACAAACCGGAGAAATTATTGCTCTATCTGGCCAGCATTACAACCGTGATAAAAATAAATTTGAAGATAAGTCTTATAAGGCGTTATATGATGCTCATCTTCCCGGGTCTTCCATAAAAGGCGCAACCGTATTGGCGGGTTATGAGTCTGGTGTAATTTCACCTCATCAGGTTTTTTATGATAGGACGATTAAAATTATAGATACACCTCCAAAAAAATCGTATCGTTCTGGTATAGGAGCTGTTAATGATCAAACGGCCCTTAAATTATCGTCAAACGTCTACATGTATTACATTGCATTGCGTATGGGTGGAGAATATCGCCATCCATTTCCGGATAATGGCCGGCCGACATTTAATAGTGCGGCCTTCGATGAAATGAGGAGTTACTTTAACCAATTTGGTCTTGGTGTAAAAACAGGTGTTGATTTTCCTTATGAAGCAACCGGTGTGCGAGGCGATGATTATATACCTGGTTTGTTGATGGACTATGCTATTGGGCAGTATGATACGTATACAACGCTGCAGATGGCACAATATATATCAACCATCGCCAATGACGGGTATAGAGTCAAGCCTCACTTTGTAAAGGAAATAAGAGAACCGACTGTTGAAGAAAATGAGTTGGGGTCATTGTATAAGGGTTTAAATACGAAAGTGCTGAACCGTGTTCAAATGGAAGATAGTGAAATTAAACGCGTACAAGAAGGGTTTCGACGAGTTTTTCAAGAGTCAGGTGGAACCGGTTATAAATATTGGTCAGGCAAAAGCTATAATGCAGTAGGAAAGACTGGTACAGCGGAGAATGCTATTTATGAAGATGGTAAAAAATTGGCTGACACCGAAAACCTTGCACTCGTTGGCTACGCACCAATGGATAATCCAGAAATTGCTTTTGCTGTTATGGTTCCAAATACTGGGAAAGGTTCTAATTACCCCGTAAACCATAAACTGGGGACGCGATTAATGGATGCTTATTTCGATTTAAAAAAAGAGAGAGAAGAATCATAATAATAGACTAATTTGGCCTGAACCAATTTTGTGTTCAGGCTATTTTTTTAGGCATTTCGTAAATAAAAAACTGACTAAATGGATGAATTCCAATTAATCAGTTCTAATTTTTTCGTTATTTTGTTATTTCTTCCGCTATTTCAGCTATAGTCATGTCGCTATTTAGTTGATGATCACCAATTTGTATTAGATTACTTATATCGTGTTCCTCCAAATATTGATCTAACTCAGATGCATTTTCTATAATTTTATTTTTTTCTAATAAATCACTTACAATATGCGGCATCATATTCGGTTCAACTTTAAGCGTGTATGATTTTGACTCTTCTGATACACTTTCTTCCTTATTTTCGCCTTCTTCTGTTTTGTTTGTTTTATCTGCTTTATTATCAGACTTAGTTTCTGTTTTCTCGGAATTGTTATCATTTTCTAGTTCTTCTTCTTCCATTAACGATAACGTTATGTATTCTTCTTCAGATACGATACGATAGCCTTTTTCTTCCACTTTGTTTTTTAATTCATCCATCGTGTATTGTTGTTCCGTTACGCTATTGTCTTTAAAAAAAAGAAATACCACTAATAAAATAACGCTTGCTGTTAATAATCCAATCGAAAAAGCACGGATTGGTTGCCTCATATATATCTCTCCATGAAATTAAATATTATTTTTTAGAATAGCTTGAATATCATGTTCACTAAGCTCTGTTTGTCTGGATATGTCTTCTGTCGAGTAACCTTGCTGATTTAAATGGTACACTTTCTGAATTAATAAAGGCTTATTCTTAATATTAGGTGAAATAGTGCCGACTGTTACATCATCTGTTAGTAATTCTTCCTCTAAAATTTTGATTTTTTTCTTCATCTGATATGTATCTTGCATCGTTGATATGGAAAACTGTTCAAGTTGCGTTTCCAGCTGTTGAAATTTGTCGTTCATAAAAAATGACAGTATAAACATAACAATAGCGACAGCAATTAAAGCAATAATAACGTTTAACATGACCTTACCTCCATTCCTTTTACATTACACTACAGAAACCAAGAAGAAAAAACAGTAAAAAAAACGAGTAGAATTCTTGAACGAATTGCAGATTTCTGCTATTATAATAGGGTCTGAAGTGTCCTTAATAATTTCGTTAAAGGAATTTTTATAGTTTGGAGGGAAAATAAATGCGCGTAAACATTACACTAGCTTGTACAGAAACAGGAGACCGTAATTATATATCAACAAAAAACAAGCGTACAAATCCAGAGCGTATCGAGCTTAAAAAATATTGTCCACGTTTAAAAAAACATACACTACATCGTGAAACAAAATAATATGTTTATTTAGCAAAACTCTTATCTCAAAATGATAAGAGTTTTAATTTTTCTACGTAGCTTATTGGAAATAACGAATTGAAATTGATTTAAATGAATGCTTTTTTACAAATGAAATAGTTTACGCTAGAATTTAAATAAGTACGGCTTATGGATGGGATTATATTGATGAGAAAAAACCAACTTCGAAACAAGACTTTAAAACAACTGAAAAGTGTTTCCTATGACCATAGACAACAAATTGAAAGTAAATTGTATCATCATCTTTTCTCTACTCCATTTTGGAAGCAAGCCCAATCAATTGGTATAACGATATCACAAGACTTTGAGTGGAATACAGTTCCTATTATAGAAGAGGGCTGGAAGCAAAACAAAAACATCTCTATACCTAAAAGTGATCCTGTTCATAAATTGCTTCAATTTTACCCTGTCCGTTCATTTCAAGATGTAGAACGGGGAAATTATAATTTGCTTGAACCAAAAGAGAATTTGGAAGCTATAACAAATAAAAATTCGATCGATCTCTTAGTTGTTCCGGGCTTATTATTTAATGAACAAGGGTATCGAATTGGTTTTGGAGGAGGATATTTTGATCGCTTTTTAAGTGATTATAAAAATAACACGCTTTCGCTTTTGCACGATAAACAGTTGGTTAACAACATACCGGTCAGTCATTTTGATATCCCGGTACAAATGTTAATTACACCAACGAGAATAATCAATAAGGGGGTTGTAGAGTGGACATGAAAAGATATTCTCGCCAAATGCTGTTTGCCCCTATTGGAAAGAACGGTCAAAAAAAGTTACAAGACAGCACCGTACTTGTTGTCGGTGCAGGTGCACTTGGCACAGTAATTTGTAATCATCTTGTACGAGCAGGCGTTGGAACTTTACGACTTGTAGATCGGGATTATGTTGAAATGAGTAATCTACAGCGACAAATGTTATTTGATGAACAAGATGTAAAGGATGCAGTTCCTAAAGCAATTGCAGCTAAAAATAAATTAAAACAAATAAATAGTGATGTAACAATTGAAGCAATAGTAACAAATGTTACAGGTGAAAATATATTAGAACTTATAGAAACAGCAGATGCCGTGCTTGATGGGACAGATAATTTCGCTACACGGTATTTATTAAATGATATTTGTTTTAAAGAAAACATCCCTTTTTCTTATGGAGGAGTAGTTGGTTCTCGTGGGATGACGGCTTTTTTTATCCCGAACCAAACACCTTGTTTACGATGCTTAATAAATGAAAATGCAGAAGGAGGACAAACGTGTGACACGGTAGGTGTTATATCTCCCGCTGTGGATATTGTGTCTTCTTTGCAAGTGACGGAAGTACTGAAATATTTAACGAATAATCTCCATCATCTCCGAAATACATTTTTCACGTTTGATGGATGGTATAATCAAACATACAATATGAAGTTTTCGCAACCAAATCCGAGCTGTCTTACTTGTGGGCTACATAAATATCCGGCATTATTTAAAAATAATCAACAAGAGGAAACGGTTTTGTGCGGAAGGAGTACGGTTCAGATTCATAGACGTCACTCGATGGACTTAGCCTACTGGTCCAAGAGACTTACAGCAGTTGCAACCGTGCAACAGACACCTTTTTTATTAAAAGTCCATTTCGATGAAGGTATTCAATTTGCTATTTTCCCTGACGGTCGTGTGCTCGTACAAGGAACGGAGGATATTGGTAAAGCAAGAACTTGGTACGATCGATATATCGGTTCTTAAATGTATAAAAGACAAGCAGTAGTACAAAATAAAATTAATATACAATAAAAAGGATGCTGCTTCGATGAGACTTTTTGTAATAATTACGTCACTGCTAGCAATATTAACCGTTTTATTTAGGTGGCGTTATCGTATTATGAATATGATATTGGCAATTACCATTCTCAGAAAAATTTCCGTTGCATTAACAATGAAAATACCAGCATTAAGAGATAAACTTCTCCCATTATTTTTAAACCGCTCCAATCTATAAGTAGAACTCGTAAAAAAGAGGCTGTGATCATACAGTCTCTTTTTTAGTAACCAATCATTTCATTGAGTATGTTATTCCAACTTTTGATATGATAAGGGAGGGAGGTGTGCATTATATGTACTTAATGGAACAATATACTTTGTACCGGTTAGCATCACAGTTAGTTACAAACGACGATTATGAAATACTTTATTTTAATGATGCTCAAGATGAAGTATGGCTAGAAAAAACAGAAAATAAAAAAACGAAGGTTGTCCGTCTGTTCCATAAAGGATTTAATTGGAAAAACCATTTAAAAAAAGATATTGCTACCGTTTTTCAAAAGACAAAAATGATGAAAAAACGATTAATGAGTAAAAACATAGAAATTTATAATATATATATAGCTTCTCTACCTCCTATTGATGATTGGGAAATGTTAAAAAAACCGCTTCAATTAAAAGAAAAAAATCCTTTAAAAATGAAAGTGTATTACATGGAAGAAAATAATTATACTGAAGAACAAAAAAGATTTATTGGGGATAGTAACGCATCCGTTGAAGCGATGTCGACAACTCCGTCGGAACAACTACAGGAAAAAGAAGTACATGATTACAAAGTTCAATTTAAAGATCATTTTTATAACAAAAGAAAAGAAGTTGAAAAAATATTTACATACGGTAAACCGTTATTAACGTATTATTTGATTGCTATTAATATCCTCCTGTTTTTAGCGCTTGAATTAACTGGCGGGAGTATGAATATCGAAAATTTAATTCAATTTGGTGCAAAATATAACCCTGCTATCGTTAATGGGGAATGGTGGCGGATTATCACTTCTATGTTCTTGCATATTGGCTTACTCCATTTAGTTATGAATATGATCGCTGTTTATTATTTAGGGATGATCGTAGAAAGGATATATGGATCCATTCGTTTTGTATTTATTTATTTTCTTGCAGGAATTGGTGGTGGATTAGCGAGCTTTACACTTTCAGAGAGTGTATCTGCAGGAGCTTCTGGTGCTTTGTTTGGCCTTTTTGGAGCACTTCTTTTTTTCGGCTTGATTTACAAGAAAATATTTTTTCAAACGATGGGAAAAAGCTTGCTCCTCATCCTTGCCTTTAACATTGTATTTAGTTTTGTTGTTCCACAAATAGACATTGGTGCACATATGGGTGGCTTAACAGCCGGATTTTTAGCATCGGCAATATGTCAATTGCCTTCAAAGAAACAAACAGGCTTACAAATAATAGCGCTCGTCTTATATCTTCTGTTTATTACAACGATGGTCGTATTTGGACTTGAGAGCAATTAATAAAACGATGCGCGGTTAGATGTTTATACGAAAATAAATAAGAATATTAATTGCATTTAAACCGAGTATTTTTGTATTAATTTTTCTGGCTCCCCGTTTAATTCAAATAGAACAATGAGATGGGTATTATCTTTGGCAAACAATATTAAAGGCGTATAATTTTTATGTGACTGGGTTTTATCTTCGTTCGTTAAAATGGGTATAACGTAATTTTTATACAGCCCCTCCCAAAGTTGACCAATAATTTGATCGGTTTGTTCCATTGTAAATGTGGGAAGCGTTTGTTCATTGAATCTGTAAAGCCCAGTTAAAGGGACAGTTTGATATTTATTTATATCGATATGAAAAGCTTGAATCAACTTTTTCCAATGCATGGACAATAGGTCTTCCTTCTGGAGATCACTCAATTCTTTTTTCTCCTGTTCTTTATTGTTTGTTGGCACTGAAAAAGCTGAAACATTTCTTTTTTGATCCTTTATAATATATAATTGATAATTAGACATAGTTTGGATACTCGTAATACGGTCATGCGAATCGTGTATTTCTCCATGGTGAAATGTGATTGTTTCAAGAACGTTCTCACCTTTGTCGAATAACTCTTCATTAATTTGAATTGCATCAGTGTTTTCCACCCATTTGCTTCGTATTCCTTTTAGCTTACCGTTACTGTAGAGTAGAGAAACATCTTGTCTTAAATAGTGTGTTTTATCCGTTTTTGATTTACTTGACCAATTTATTTTATATTTTTCATCACTTGATGTATTCACTTTTAAATTTGTATTAGCATATAAAAAAGTAGCATTGTCGTCAATCGGAAAAAATTTAATAGTTGTGACGGATTTAGAATACACAAAATATATGGTACTGAAGATAACAAACATAATAGGGATAAAAAGAAAATAGACTTTATATTGTTTCATAACCTATTCATTCCTTTAACAGCTTGTATTACTTTATATGTATGTAATGATCTGCTTGATATGTTATGAAAATATACAAAAAAAATGGTGAAAAAGATGAAAACAGTTTATGATGTACAGCAATTATTAAAAAGATATGGAACATTCATTTACACAGGAGACAGAAAAGGCGATTTGGAATTAATGGAGATGGAAATAACGGAACTTTATAGAAATAACGTATTAAATCTCTCTGATTATCAATTTGCACGAATCGTTTTACGGAAAGAAAAATCGTTGCTGGATAACTAATACTTGCTTGTATCTATTTGTAATCATATTACAATGTTTCACAAATTATATAACGGGTATTTGAATTAATAGTATATTTTTATATGCAGTAGGAGGAAAGGAAAATGGTAGTTAAGGGGAAAAAAATTCCATTATTTTTAACTGCAAGTATTTTGTTTAGTTTAAAAACATATATTGTGTATCGGTTTATGCTCAATATAGAACTTGAAAATATGTTGCAGGAATTTATTTTATTGATTAACCCATTTGTATCTTCCATTATTTTCTTTTCAATTGCGATCTGGTTCAAAAAAAGTTCACGACAAATTAATTTTATACGTTATGCAGCATTAATCGGTACACTTGTTATTTATTTTAATCTTGTATTTTATCGCTCATTTACTGATTTTTTAACAATACCGCAACTGTTTCAAACGAGTAACACGGCAGATCTTGGTACAAGTGTACTGTCATTAATTAAATTTTATGATGTATTCTTTTTCGTTGATGTCGTCATTATATGGTATTTGTCGAAAAATAAAGAGTTGAATTTAACAACTAATTATACAAAGAGAAGAAAGACATTTGCATTTGCTGTATCGTTAATGCTCTTATCAGGAAACTTTTTTTTAGCTGAAATGGAAAGACCACAATTATTTACAAGAGCATTTGATCGGGAGTATTTAGTGAAAAATATCGGATTGTTTTACTATCATATTTACGATGCAGCTGTTCAATCCAAAGTAAAATCGCAGCGTGTATTAGCGGACGGGAATAAATTACCTGAAATCAAAAGCTATATTAATGAAGAAATTAGAAGTAATAAACAATCCAAATTGATGGGCACATATGAAGGTAGAAACGTAATCTTTATTTCAGCAGAATCAATTCAGTCTTTTGTTATTCAAAATACACTTTATGGAGACGAAATCACACCATTTATGAATCAATTAGTCAACGATAAGGATACGTATTACTTTGAAAATTTTTATCATCAGACACAGCAAGGGAAAACATCGGATTCGGAATTCGTAACGGAAAACTCGCTATACCCATCTTCCAGAGGTGCAGTGTTTTTTACCCATGGGGAAAATGAATACCATGCCATGCCCGAAATGCTTGAAGAAAAAGGATACTATTCTGCGGTATTTCATGCAAATAATAAAAGCTTTTGGAACAGGGATCAAATTTATAACAATTTAGCTATTGATGATTTTTACGATAGAGATGCATATGAAATAACAGATGAAAATTCGGTTGGTTGGGGACTTAAGGATAAACCCTTTTTTGAACAATCCATGAAATATCTTCAATCCATTGAAGAACCTTTTTATGCAAAATTTATTACGCTAACCAATCACTTTCCTTTTGAGTTGGGAGAGGAAGATCGATCGGTGGAAAAGTATGATTCCAATTCGAATACGCTAAACAATTATTTTCCAACGGTTCGCTATACTGATGAGGCGATTGAACAATTCTTTCATATGTTGAAACAGACGCCTATTTATGAGAACTCCATTATTGTAATTATGGGTGATCATGATGGCATCAGTGCGAATCATAATAAAGCTATGAGTGAGTATTTGAACAAAGAGGAAATAACACCTTATGATTATGTACAATTACAGCGTGTACCTTTATTTATTCATATTCCAGGTTCCAATGAAGGGAAAGTAATGAGTAAATTAGCGGGACAAATTGATTTAAAACCGACGATTTTGCATATGCTTGGAATAGATACAACAAATGATATTTATTTCGGTAACGATCTTTTCCATAATGACCGAAAAGAGTTTATCGCATTTAGAAATGGTGATTTTGTCAGTGAGAATTATTTGTCCGCCAGTGGGATTTGTTATGATCGATCGAATGGCGAAGAGGTTGGGACGGAAAGTGAAACAGCAGAAGAAACACCTTGTACTCCATTTCTAAAAAAAGTGGAAACAGAGCTTGAATATTCGGATGAAATAATATATGGGGATTTGTTCCGATTCGTTGATTTTAATTCAAACGATACAGGCTCGTAATTATGAAAGCATAATGCTGTAGTTGCTATAGAAAAAAGTTGAATATAATATTAAAAGCTGTTCCACGATTCACAACATATCGAGGAACAGCTTTATTATACGTGCTTATTGACAAATTGATGCAGTAGTTAATTCACACAAAATCGTCATAACCGAGAAAAAGCCAAAGCTTAACACTGCAACCGCAGAGAAACCAAGGGCGAATATGTTTTTTAACTTTAATTGACGCATTACAGAAACTGCAGCTAATAGTGTTACGACTAATAGTATAATTGCCAGTACCATATTTATTATATCCTCCTTATTTGATATTACAGTATCATTTATATTATTATGTATCTAATGCATTTATTCTTTATTTTATAGTATTTTTCCCCAAATGTCGAGAAATATAAGCAGTAAAATATGAACAATCTATAAAGGCTAATTTAATGGAGGGCTTTATGAATATTAAATCATTTTCTTTAGGACCACTAGGAACGAATTGCTATATTGTATATAAAGAATCAGACGCTTTAATTGTCGATCCTGGTGGAAGTCCAGATACAATTATTCAATTTCTGGATAACAACAATGTCAAGCCGACAGCTATATTATTAACACATGCTCATTTCGATCATATCGGAGGCGTGGATAAGTTACGAAATTTCTACAACATTGATGTTTACCTTCACGTGCAGGAAAAAGACTGGTTGGAAAACCCTAAACTAAATCGGTCTGAGATTTATGGTGGGGAGTTGGGCGCAATCAAAACACAGGCACCGAACCACTTATTAAAAGCAGGTACATGGGAAGTCGGCTCATTCGAATTTGATGTTGTCCATATACCAGGGCATTCACCGGGAAGTGTCGGATTTACCTTTCAGAAAGAAGGATTTATTATTAGTGGGGATGCATTATTTAATCATGGTGTAGGGCGCACAGATTTACCAGAAGGCAGTTTTAGTCAATTAATGGAAAGCATTAAAAACCATTTGTTTACGTTACCCGATACGTTTATCGTATATCCCGGACATGGGAATCGAACGACTATTGGTGAAGAGAAGCGCAACAATCCATATATCCGTTTATAAAGGTTGTTCAAAAAGTCATCATATTATTAGCGACGATTCTCTTCGTTGGCTTGTTTTCTCCGCTCGTTGGAAAAAAAAGACACATTTCCTGCATGCGATGCGGATTCAAGGTAACATTACTTTAGCATTTATACCTAAGAACTTCTAATTAAACCGCCCACATCGTGTGTGCAACGTAGAAGTCAGTACGCCCTGTACATGCCCCGCGGTTCAAAACTACGCCGCCTCTACCTTCTTGCTGCTAATTCGATACTTTTTGAGCATGCACGTACAGGAAAAATGATTTAAAGAAAAGCGCTAGCGCCCTGCCTAGAAACGTAGCGACTGGACTGAAGCAACAGAGATAAAGGAATCACGATGAGCACCGCGAATCGATGATGACTTATCGCAAAGCGCTGCAGGAAGTCGCCTAGTTTTTGGGCGCTTAAGCTAGACAGCTATGCACAAAATTATATACATTCTTATCCTTCAAAAAAAACAAAAAACCGCTGTTTACAATCGATGTAGACAGCAGTTTTTTATTTTTTAACCAAACCCTGGTACAAGAATGAATTCCGAGTACCAAGTGAACCCGACAATGAACACAGTCAGGTAAGCTCCGAACAAATACATATACATTCGTTCTGATAGTTTTAAATAGCTGAGTGTTAGGAAAAAAGCCGTTTGTACTAAGAATATTAAAGCTGTTTTTTGCATATCTCCTACATAAAACATAATTGTAAATATTCCTGTCCAAAAGGCAAGCACACGAAACATTCGATCCATGCTTTTTTCCCCTCCTTTTCGGAAACCTTTTTACATTATTATTATAGACCAGGATACGCATAATGTAAATGTATCTTATTCAAACATTCTTTATTCTCACCTGTTTTCTTATATTTTATTACTAATTTACTCTTATTTTGATTCAAAGTCTTAGAATTAATACATTTTTTATCTGTATCATAGTAGCATTTTTGCGGTATGTTTAACTTACTACCAACTAAGTGGAATTTAACTTGTTTTCATCGTTAATTTTAAGTTTGTTTGTCAGGGTGTACGTTGTGTTTTCATCCGTCAGTATCGTGAAATGGAGTTGAAATGTATTTACTTCTAGTGGCATGAAATTTATTGTAACCGTACCTTCAGGAAGCACATAAATGACATGGTCTTTATTACGTATGGATGGGCTATTGTTTTTGATATCTTCTTTTAATTTGGTCCTGCTTATTTGAAATAATGTTTCTATTTTTAATTGCTCCAGATGTTTACGGGTCATTTGTATATCATTGCTATAAACTTGTATGCTCGCTGTGATAACAATAAAAATTATCGTAATAATGAAGAGCACATAAGGTAAATAAAATCCGGACTCTCTATTTGTAAAAGGTGATTGATTTTTCATATGTTTCTCCTTGAATGGAAGTCACTCGTATACGAAAACCTTTGGGAACAGGAGAGAATGACAAATTTTCCACATTCATTAAATAAATTTCATGCCCCTCTAGGTCCACACGTCGTCGAATGGTATTTTTATATTGCGATATTGTTGCTTCTTTACCATTATGCAGTTCAAGAGTAAGCTCATCGTCTTGTATATGATAAGTTGATGCTCGAATGATGTCGTCCCGAACAAAATTAACAAAAGTCTGCATGGCCATTTCTTCTTTAGGGATCGGATAGTGGACCGATTTTATTAAATAACTCATTAGCGGCAATGAAACAGCGATCATTGTTAGAAGCAAAAGGTAATGAACGAGCGTAAAACCACGCTCAGTTGTCATCATACCCATAAAGACATATTTCTTCCTCGATTTGTTTACCATTTTGCCATGTAGCACATCCTTTAATAAAATTTTCTTCATTTTGCTTAAATTGAAATCGGATGTTTTTATTATTTATTTTCTCTGTATACATATCCGGAAGGGGAGAGTGCTTGTCGTGAATCACTGATTGAAGTTCATCATGCAGATGTGAGGCTATTGAACGCCTGTCTGCTAATATATCCTGTTCTGAATGAAGAAGTGTAGCGATTGGTAGGATAGTTCCGATCATGATAAAGATGATCGAAGTTGCCACTAGTGTTTCAGTTAATGTAAAACCTTTACTACTTTTCATCAATATAAAACCTTCCTTTACCTAAAGGGAAAACTAAGCGGTAATCAATATGCGCTGTTTCAATATAAACTACTCCTGGATAACGAATGGAGCCTTTATCATTAAACGATACATAATCTAACGTTCGTGGATCAATGCTGATATGATCAGGTAAGCTTCTTTTTACAAGTACATTATTTGTCATATAGTCGGTTACAACATAATGATCACTTTTAAAAATCATTCGAATGTCGTCTTTGGACCCAATTGATTTATTTTGCATAAACTGCACATCGGAGCGGAAAACGGTCATAAGTTGTTCTGCTTCCTGCTTTTTCAGCGTTGAAAAAATAGGTGGGACAGTAATGGTAACAATGATAGATAAGATTACTAAAACAAATAGTAACTCAATCAAGGTGAAGCCATTTAATTTACTCATCGGGAATACTAACTTTACCAGAGCTCTTTTCATAATTTAACGCTTTTTCGTTTTGACATGTTTTTTGTTCATCGGATATATACTTCCCAACCAATGTATCTAAATTTGTAGGATAACTTCCTTCATCTAGATAATATGCGTCGACTTGTGCTTGTACTGTCGCGGCCAGCGCACTACATCCTTTGTTATGAACTTCTTCAGTCCTTCCGCTTAAATTAGGGATAATTAGCACGATTAAAACGGTTATTACCATAAGTACAATCAACATTTCGATTAAAGTAAAACCACGGTTGTTTTTATACATAAATTTCGTCTCCTTTATATGGTATTTATTAGCTGAAACATCGGCCACATTAAAATGGCGTAAATAAAAACAATGAATACCGCAATAACAATGAAAAACAGTGGCTGAATGAGCGTTATTATTTTTATCATTTTTTCTTTTAGTTGTTCAAGCAGCAGTTCAGAGTAAGTGTCCAAATCTCTTTGAAGCGTTTCTATATTTGAATTATTTTGGAGTATTGTCGCAAGTTGATGGTCAAGCATGGAAAGTTGAGTAAGAAAATCGGAAACATGAAAACCTTTCGACAGATAGTTTTTTATTAAAAACGAGTAATGAGCAACAATGGGCAGTTTTTTTTGTAATTTCATTTGGTTCAATACTTCTTTAATTGTTAATCCGGTCCGAAAAAGTATGCTCATATGGGTGGCAAAATGATAGGAAGTCTGAAGGCGAATCATTGTGCGGTATATGGGGATCATGTTATATATTTTAATTTGATTTTCTATTAATAATTTGTTTTTTGCAAAGTACCAAATAACGGAGGTGATGACTGTCAGGATGGTGAGGATAATCATCGTTGTTCCTAATAAATTAATTAATTGAATCGATAAAATAACGGATCGAGAGGCATCACTGCTTGATTGAACGAGATCAATAAAAGAAGGAAGAATAGAATTTTTAATAAATAGGAGTAGAATACAGAAGATTATAAGAAGAAAGAGAGGATAATGCATAATTTGCCTGAACTTTTTCATCTGCTGCATTCGTGTTGCAAATATTTCGATACAATTATCTATACTTTTTTGTAGATCACCGTTCAAACGGACAAAATATAAATGGGAAATGATCACTGGATGAAATTTTGCTGTTTCAAATGCTTCATCGATCGTGGACCCTTCTTTCAAAGAACGAATTATAATTTTTATTGGAGCAACTAACTGATTTTCCCATGTCATCGTCTCAAGTGCTTCAATGAGTGTGTAACCATTTTTTAGCAGCCGGGCTAAACGTCTTAAAATTTGCAGTTGCACATTGTTATCCAATTTACGTCGATTACGCCATTTAAAAAATATCTTTCGCAGTGTAACCATATGCATAGGCCTTCTTTCTTAAGTGATCAAATGTTTGTGAACGTTCCATTTGATGGCAATCGCCATTTATAATGTTCTCTAACAGCTCGCCTTCCAATTGCTCCATAATTGCTGCACGACGATATTGATTTCCATGAAGATAGATAGGGATTAAATCCAAAGCTGCAATCGCAATAAGTGATTGTTTTAAATCGACTTTATTAATCCCTAAATCAACCAGCCGATAAATAGTTCCAACCGCATCTTTTGCATGCAAGGTGCTAAAGACAAGGTGTCCGGTTAAAGCAGCTTCGAAGGCAAATTGAGCGGTGTAATGGTCACGTATTTCTCCAACCATAATGATGTCCGGATCGTGTCTTAGTGCCGCTTTAAGCCCTGTCTGATACGTTATTCCCGCTTTTTCATTTACTTGAACTTGAAGCAGATTATCAATTTTTTTCTCGACAGGATCCTCAAGTGTAATGGTTTGATACGAATTTTCTTGCAACATTTGTTGAAGCAGCGCATATAATGTTGTCGTTTTCCCAGAGCCTGTTCGTCCGGTAAACAAAATGATTCCGGCTTGATTTGTTATCCAGTTTTTTACTTTTTTCAATTGATTTGGAAATAGAAAAAGATTTTGCAGTGTGTAGGATTCTTTTTGGGGTAGGATGCGGACTGTCAAGCTTTCCATTTGTTTTATCGGCAAAGTGGACAACCGAAGTGAAAATGTGTTCGAATGAATTTGTTGTGTAATTGTGCCGTTTTGTGGCCTTCTAGTTTCTCCGATATCCATTCCTGACGTGAATTTAAAATATGTGAGTAATATTTGGTAGTGGTTGGATGGTAGCGCTTGGTGAAATATTCTCTTGCCTTGGATGCGGAAGTAAATTTCCGTTTTGTTTTGATAAGGATAGAAGTGAATATCGGAGGCCTCTTTTTGAAAGGCGGCATGAAGAAGTTCGTTCGATAATGTTGCAGCAGGGTTCATATGAATTTCACCTCCTTACAATGATGCAACAAATACATTATTCGACACTTTTCTATTAACTCCTTCTTTTTTTTGAAAGTTTTTTACAAATGATTTCTGATGTATAAAATGAGCAGCGGATGCAATAATAAATAGGGAAAGGGTGGATAATTATGTCTATCAACGATTTAGTTCGATATGTTACTGAACAATTTGTTTCTTACGTAGATATGCCTGCTGATGAAAAGAAACAAAGGAAATTGAAAAGAGCAGAAACCCAACAAAAACAGCAAAATAAACTGTCTAACCATTGGTTCGGCGTTTTTCCCCTCGCTTTGAAAACATTATGGAAGAAGAATAAATAGCTTTACGCCTAAATGTTTTTATTGAAATCTTCTGCTAAATAAATAAGTCCGCCATTTACGACTTCGTATACAATACGGGGCGCATATCTTTTCTTCAAATCTTTTGTTTCTTTTTCACGAAATGCTTCATCTTCTTCGTCCGTAAAAAAGCGATTAATCATTTTGATTTCTTCTTCCATCGTTTGTATAGCCTCTTCAGCCCACGTGTGGGGCTGTTTTTCGATATATTGGTCAATTACTTTTTCTATTCTAATAAATCCGCTTGAAACCGTAATAAGTGGAGATAGGGTATAACAATAATCCGGAATCGTTTTAATTAAAGAAAGCTGCTGTAAGCTGTGCATCATATCCGTTTTCATTTCCCCGTTTATCAAATTTAATCCAATTGAGAATAATTCGTTCTTCATCTGTTTTCCTTCATAGCTTATTTTTATATTAATTAATAACCACGGGAATAAAGCGGTGTTGTCCACAGTTTCAATTTGTTGAAATAGGTGGATATATTTTTCCTTTTGTTTTAAATGGTTAAAAATTTGTTGTAGCCGTGGACTTCCGAAATGGATCCATTCACCGTATTCATCGCGTTTAACGGGATTCGTAATTAATGTTAATTTCATTGGCTCCCCCTGATTTCCGCTGCTTTTAACAAAATGCCAATAAAAGGGGCGGTTCATCAGTGTTTTATCCATTTCTTCCGTTAATTGTACAGTTAATACTCCGTGTTGATTTTTTAAAATTTCACAACGGTGAGCTGTGAAATAATCTTCTAATAAACGATGCAGATCAGTAAGTTCCATATTCACTCTCCCTATTGTTCATGTCATTGTTTGTTTGTTCGATGATCGATGTTAAGTTATCCATTTTAATTTTCATTTCTCCCTGAGAAGCTGATTCCGAAAAAATAGTTTCAATTTCCGATTCCAAGTCATGAATATGAAGTTCGTCTAATATTTGATCAAGCTGACCGATCACTTTTTCAAACAGTTCTATTTTTTCATAGAGCAATTTCATAATATGCGCCTCAATAGTTCCATTGATGGACAAATTATAAATGTGAACAACTTCATTGGATTGACCGAAACGATGAATACGACCAATTCGCTGTTCCAGACGCATCGGATTCCACGGGAGATCATAATTGATTAAATGGTTACAAAATTGCAAGTTAATCCCTTCTCCACCAGCTTCTGTTGCAATCATGACTTGTACGTGGTTTTTAAAAAGCTGTTGCATCCAATCTTTTTTACCTCGTTTAAAACCGCCCCTAAAAGGCACAGCTGTTATCCCATGTTGCTGTAAATACCATTGTAAGTAATATTGTGAGGCTCGATATTCGGTGAAAATAATTACCTTTTCATCCCCAATTTGCTTCAAAAGCTCAATTAGCTTCTTTGCTTTTTGATGATGTGGAAGCTGCTCTATTTTGTTAATAATTGGTCTAACCGTAGCTTCATTTCCTTCGTTGGCCAGCTTTGTCAATGATAAATAGCAAGCTTCTCTCGATGAGCATAATTCACGCAAGTACATTATTCTTGAAAAGGCAGTAAATAATTCAGCATTACTCTCTATATCCGTATATACTTCCAATTCTTCCGGAGAAAAGTCAATCCAAATGGTCTGAATATCCCGTTTCACATTATTTAATGTAGTATTTTCTCTCGTGTTTCTAACCATCACTTTTTGAACTAATTTTTTTAAAAATGCATCCTTTTTTATTTGGCTCCGATTTTTACCGAACTTTTCTTGAAAGGAGGAATAACTTCCTAAATGTCCGGGTTTTAATATAGAGATTAAATTAAATATTTCTATAAGCTGATTTTGGACCGGTGTAGCGGTTAAAAGTAAACAATATTTTTTATTAATCGATTGGACAAATTGATAATTTTTTGTTTTGTGGTTTTTTAATTTATGTGCTTCATCAATGAGAAGTAAATCGTAATCCAACTTCTGAATATCCTCTTTATGAGGGGAGCGTTTCGCCGTATCCATAGATGTTACAAATACATTATGTTGATTCCAGGCATAATTTTTACGATAAGCTACAGCAGGTATGTAAAATTTTTCATTTAATTCTCGTACCCATTGGTTAACTAGTGAAGCGGGTACAAGCAACAGAATATTTTTAACTAACCCTCTGATCATATATTCCTTAATAATTAGTCCCGCTTCAATTGTTTTTCCTAACCCTACCTCATCAGCTAAAATAGCACGACCATTCATATCCTCTATGACGGTTTCGGCAGACTTAATTTGGTGGTCCAAAAATTGGACATGTGGTAAATGTTTAAGTGCACGGAGTCCATTAAAATCAGGAGAAATCGAATTGGCCTCTGCTTCGTATGCAAGTTGAAATAGTTGCCACGATGAAAAAGGCCCTTCGTTTTTAAGATTTAATTCCAATTCTTTAATGAAGGTGTGGTCTTTTTTAACGTTAATTAGTTCCATGGAATACCTCTTTTGTTTGTGTTGTACTGTAAATTAAAATTTTTTGATGTGATTGATTCGTCATCAGTTTCAATATTAGTATAACCAAGAGAAGTAATTTTCATTATGTGACCGATGGCAGCGAAGGGTTATTTGATTAATTGAAGGTTTTTCGCATAATGCTGTAGTTTATAAAATTATATAAAAAAAAGCGCCTTTTAATAAAGACGACTTTTTTTACTTCTTCTTTTTTACTTTTCCAGTCCACTTTTTAAATCCGCCCTGTAATTGATTAATGTTTTGATAGCCTTTTTTATTCAATAAGTGAGCTGCTCTAGCGGAACGTCCACTATTTTGACAATATAAATATACGGGTTTATCGGGACGAATTTCTACTAGACGTTGTTTCATTTGCGTCAATGGAATGTTTCTTGCCCCAAGAATATGACCATTATCAAATTCTTGTGGTTCTCTTACATCAATTAACTGTGCTTTTCTATATCCTTCTATGAATTGTTCTTCTGTTAGCACATGTAAAAATGTACGTTGTTTAAAGTAACGAAAAGCCGTAAAAGCAATAATAGCAATTATTAGTGCAATTGTTACATAAAGCATGGTAAGACCTCCTTTTTCTATCTAAGCAGCATATAAATGTACATACGTAAATTATATCATCCATTAATCTATCAAGAAACAAGCAATTCTTATCTAATTACATAAATAAAGCAAAATGTCAATATATAGATGTAGTATTTTTATAAAAATACTATATATTGATTTAGTATAGAATGGATGATATATTTATATTAACATAAAATCCAACAAAAATCGTTTAAAATGAAATGTTGATTAAAAGGAGCGATTGATGATGTCGAATACAGTTCAAGAGCAAATGGAAATAAACGTATCTTCTCTAAATAAAGATATTCAACTATTTCCACAAGTACATCCAATTGATAATGATATGAAAATAACACATACAGGAGTATCCCGATTAGTGATGCTTGATCGTTATGCATTTAAAGATACAGAGAAAAAAACAGTCAAAAAAGGTGATTTTGTTGTATTAACCGTTAAATCTGATCCGAATTTTCCTGCGAGAGGTTTCGGTTTTATAAAGGATATTGACTGGGATAATAATATGGCCACGATTATTGTTTCCTCAGAATTTACCGGTATCCTGGAAGGCGTTGAAGCGGAAACGGGTATCGTGAAACGTAATCTAGCCGTAATAGACAAACCGTTGGAAATTTTTTATGAACAGATTGCCAAAAGAAACGCTACAGGATTAGTCGCTGTAGAAAACACAAGCGAAAAACAGAAGGAATGGTTTGATAAATTTTATAAAGAATTATCCGATTTAAATTTTATTCCTGCTGGTAGAGTTTTATATGGGGCAGGCGCAAACACAGATGTTACGTATTTTAATTGTTATGTTATGCCTTACATTAAAGATTCACGAGAAGGTATTTCGGATCACCGAAAACAAGTGATGGAAATTATGTCACGCGGTGGGGGAGTAGGAACGAATGGATCGACACTACGTCCACGGAATACATTGGCACGAGGTGTAAATGGAAAATCATCCGGCTCCGTTTCTTGGCTGGATGATATAGCGAAATTAACACATCTTGTAGAACAAGGCGGGTCAAGAAGAGGTGCACAAATGATTATGCTCGTTGACTCTCACCCGGATATAATCGAATTTATTATTTCTAAGATGCAAAATCCAAGAATTTTGCGCTATCTGATTGAAAACACGAAAGATGACCAAATAAAACGATTAGCAAACGAAAAACTAAAATTCACTCCATTAACCAATACAGAGCAAGATCTTTATCAAGGTATATTAAATTATAAAAGCATGCCTGGAATTGGTGGATTCACCGAAGAAGCGATCAAAGAAGCAGAAGAAAAAATAACAACCGGCGGAACTTATACAGTTCATCATCCGGACTTTTTGTCAGGAGCGAATATATCAGTATGTTTAACTAAAGAGTTTATGCACGCTGTTGAAAATGATGCTATGTATGAATTGCGTTTTCCTGATGTGGAAAATTATTCTGAAAAAGAAATGAAAGACTATAATGAAAAATGGCATGAAATTGGTGATGTGCGTAAATGGGAAAAAATGGGGTATGGCGTTCGCGTCTACCGGCGTATTAAAGCGAAAGAGCTTTGGGATTTAATTAATATTTGTGCAACATACGCGGCAGAACCAGGTATCTTCTTTATAGATAATGCAAATGATATGACAAATGCTAAAAGTTACGGACAACAAGTGGTGGCGACTAACCCTTGCGGCGAACAACCGCTAGCTCCTTATTCCGTTTGTAACCTAGCAGCAGTTAATTTAGCTCAAATGGCGAATAAACAATCCAAAACCATTAATATTGAGAAGTTGAAACGAACGGTTGAAACCGGGGTTAGAATACAGGACAATGTCATCGATGCAACTCCATATTTCTTAAAGGAAAATAAAAAGCAAGCATTAGGCGAAAGACGAGTAGGTTTAGGTGTTATGGGCTTACATGATTTACTAATATACTGTGAAACCGAATATGGTTCAGAAGCAGGTAACCAGCTCGTTAATCAAATCTTTGAAACAATTGCTACAACTGCTTATCGCACTTCAATTGAATTGGCGAAAGAAAAAGGAAGTTTTCCATTTTTAGTAGGGAAAACGGATGAAGAAACAAGCGAATTAAGAGAGGCATTCATTCACACCGGCTACATGAAACAAATGCCGCAAGATATCAGAGAAGGAATTATCAAATATGGCATACGGAATTCACACCTATTGACAGTGGCGCCGACTGGATCCACAGGTACAATGGTAGGTGTAAGTACTGGACTTGAACCATACTTTTCCTTTTCTTACTATCGCAGTGGGAGACTTGGCAAATTTATCGAAGTGAAAGCAGATATCGTTCAGGAATATTTACGCGATAATCCGGAAAAAGATGAAAATAATTTGCCGCATTGGTTTGTAACTGCTATGAGTTTGTCCCCTGAAGCCCATGCAGATACACAATGTGTTATTCAGCGCTGGGTGGACAGCTCGATTTCGAAAACAGTAAATGCACCTAGAGGTTATACGGTGAACCAGGTGGAAAGTGTCTACCGCCGACTTTACCATGGCGGAGCAAAAGGCGGAACCGTATATGTGGATGGCAGTAGAGATTCGCAAGTATTGACACTTGAATCTGAGGAAGGCGAGTTTGAACAAGAAAAAGAAAATTACGTTACGGAAGAAAAGCCACGTGTTGTTATTATGGATACAATACAGGAACTTGAAAAAACGAACATTACGATCGGGTCGGAAATTGGTGATCGCTGTCCGGTTTGTCGAGAAGGACATGTTGCAGATGTTGGCGGATGTAATACATGTACAAGTTGCGGGGCACAATTGAAGTGTGGATTATAATTTAAATTAATTTGAATATCGATCGAGAAGAAGTTTCCGTTAACATTTGCGGAAACTTCTTTTTCTTGAAAGAAAGGCATGATACTAACAAGATAAAGGATTAGAGAGTCATTTTGTATCAATTAAGTTTTGGTAACTATTGTGTGCAACAAAGTTGGAATGTTTAAAAGGCATAAGAAGAAAGGTTGTTTCTTTTGTTAAAATGCGATACCATTATAAGTGTAAACAAAGTTGCACTTCGTAAAAAATGATGCAAAGGAGGGTTATTGTGCCAACTCCGAGTATGGAAGATTATATTGAAATAATTTATAACTTAATTAATAATAAAGGATATGCGCGAGTATCGGATATAGCTGAAGCTTTAGATGTCCACCCATCGTCCGTAACGAAAATGGTTCAGAAATTAGATAAAGATAATTTCCTTGATTATGAAAAATATAGAGGTTTTGTATTAACGGATAAGGGAAATAAAATTGGAAAACGGTTAGTATTCCGACATGATTTACTGGAACAATTTCTTGAAATAATTGGGGTGGATGAAGAAAATATTTATGATGATGTCGAAGGTATTGAACACCACTTAAGCTGGAATTCAATTGATCGTATTAGTGATTTGGTTAATTACTTTAACGAGGACACAACCCGGATTAGCAAGCTGGAACAATTGCACGACAGAGATAATGAGGCAAAAGTATAACGATCGATTCATGCAAACAGCGAATTGTTTGTATGAATCGATTTTTAATATTTTAGAAGTGATAAAAAAATTCCGATCAAATTGACGGATCGATCTTTGTCGTAACAAGACTTACCCCTGCTCATGTACTTTAGGAATTTCTTTTAACGTTTTCTACGTTCTGGTGGCCGCAAATGTCTGTACGACTTACCGACTAGCTTTATGGCGATATACAGAAGTCATCACACTCGGCAGAAGTCCGCTACGCTATGCAATGCTTCGCTTACTCCTCGATGCACCAGTTATGCTAGTATCGGCATTATCATAGGAAGTAACGACCTTAGCCGGCTGGTCATTTTTCTCCCACCTATTTGAACCGCACTTTCATCGAAAAAAGTTCTATTTTCTTAATTGTTGACTTACTTATAACTAATCATTATTATACATATTTAAAAAATTATGAGGGGAAGACATCAATGGAAATTGATCTTGTTTTTTCTGGTGGAGGAGTTAAGGCATATGCTTTTATAGGCGTTCTCGAAGCTATAGAGAAGAAAAAATTATCCATAAAACGTACAGCTGGGACATCAGCAGGAGCTATGATAGCTGCATTACTAGCGGCTGGTTATCAAAAGGATTCAATAATTAAAACAATTGATAAATTGGATAAGAAAATGTTTTTGGATGAACCCACTTTAAGTAAAATCATTCCGTGGAGTAAATGGCTTGTTCTATATTTTAAAATGGGGTTGTATAAAGGAGATCAACTTGAAAAATGGATGTATGATCATTTAGCTGCAAAAAATGTATATACCTTCAAAGACTTGCCGCGTGGCTATTTGAAAGTAGTTGTCAGCGACCTAACATTAGGTAAGTTGATCGTTATACCCGACGATCTGGAACGTGTATATGGAATCGATCCTTGGTATTTCCCTATAGCCAAAGCGGTTCGGATGAGTGCAGGTTTTCCATACTTCTTCATGCCGACAGCATTATCGCAGGCGAGTAAAGAAAAAAGTCTTATTGTGGATGGTGGACTCTTAAGTAATTTTCCGCTATGGGTTTTTGAAGGAAAAGAAAAACGAATTGATCGGCCGATACTCGGAGTTAAGTTAAGTGAATCAATGGATCAAATAGAGCCAAATAAAATAAAAAACGCTTTAGATATGTTATATGCGTTATTCGATACAATGAAGCAAGCGCATGATTCAAGATATATTTCAACATCGAAGAAAAACAATATTATTTTTATACCTGTAAACCATATTCGTTCAACAAATTTTTCTATCGATGAAAAATCAAAAGCTGATTTGATTGAAATCGGCAATAAAAGAGCAGATGAATTTTTGCGCAGATGGCCCAAATAACAGTTTATATTCAGGAATATTAAAAGACCGAGCAGCTTAGTAGGTTGCCCGGTCTTTTTCTTTTTTACCATCGATCACACGTAAATGTGAGGGTCGTTTACTCATTCTTCTTTTTTGTTTTGCTTGTATCGGACTTTTCTTTTTATAGTTTTTATCCTGATGCATTTTATATTTTGTTTTTGATTGTTTGACTGCCTTTCTATACTTTTTCATTTCCGAGTTTGAACCTGGTCTCTTTCTTAGGAAGATAAAATAAATCACCGCAAATACTGCTAACCCCATTCCAATCATGACAAACACATTTGCTAAAAAGTTTTTCGTATTGCCAAACAATTGCGTTATCAACCCGATGCCCGCTAGACCCAAGATGACATAGACTAAGAAAGTGAATTTATTTCTACCCATCTATATCCTCCTTTCTCCAATAATCTGATTTGTACAGTTTATAAAAGATTGTGAATGTGGATCTTTTTATACAATAAAGCTCAAAAGTTAAAGCGCAACAATGAAAATCATAAAATGTATTGTACTTGATAAAGTAGATGTTACAGAGTTACTACACTTCATATTATACATCACTATCATCAGAATGAACCAGGTCTTAAACTGCATCAATACGAATTTGGTAATTTATCATATATACATTAAATTGTTCCCTGTTTATTGAAGAAGTATGCACCTATTATCGTTTTCTTTATCAAAAAAGGCAATTATCTTTATTTTACAAGATAATTGTTCAGATAACTAGTTAACCAGAGTAAATACATTTTGTACTATGATTTATTTTTATGTAATTGGAAAAGCTAAAACTAGTGTTTTTGAGTATTACTACTATTTTAAGGCTAGATGGATACAATTAATACCGAATATAAATAAAATGGAGGTGCTTGTTTTGTCATCTAAAACATCACAAAAAAAACCGAAAATAAATGGGATATTATTGAAAAGATCCATAATTACTGGAATTTTTGCCGGTCTTTTTTGGGGGAGTATAGGAGTGTTTCTTTATTACTTCAATTTCTCAGAAGTATCTCCAGCATCGTTTTTAGTGCGGCCTTGGATTTCAGAAGCGTGGACAGATAAATGGATAGGGGATATTGCTTCCGTTCTATTAACAGGAATAGTTTCGATATTATCTGCAATTGTCTATTATAGCTTATTAAAAAAACAAAATAAAATATGGGTTGGAGTTTTATATGGAATAATTTTATGGGGAGTAATTTTTTACCTTTTACAACCTGTCTTCACGAATATACCCGCTTTAAAAGAGATGAGCAAGGAAACAATTACCTCTACAATTTGTTTGTTTATTTTATACGGAACATTTATTGGCTATTCCATATCATACGACTACTTCGATTCAATAATAGAAGATTGAATAACGCCATTCGTATGTAAAATAAATAAGTGGTAGTAATTATTCAAAATGGCCTATTTATGTTAAACTATTCACATCTGACCATTGTTGTAAGATTTTTCTACATTATGGTATTTATTTTTTCAAACGATCGTTTTTTAATCCTAATACTGATGATGTAATTTTTTAATGAAACCCACTTCTTTGGGAAGGTCGGAAAGGGATGAGAATATGACCAATAAATTAAAAAACCTCCAAAGCACACTGGAAAATCATCAAATTGACGGGTTGTTGGTGACAGATCCGGTTAATCGAAAATATATAACCGGCTTTACGGGGACGGCAGGAGTGGCGTTAATCACAAAGAATGAAGCACTTTTTATAACGGATTTTCGTTATACAGAGCAAGCAAAAGTGCAAGCAAAGCATTTTAAAATCATTGAACATAAGAAGCTTCTTGCTGAAGAGATTAATAAACAATTGAATAATTTAAACGTGAAACGATTAGGGTTTGAAAAAAACAACGTAACTTATGCAACTTTCGAGCGATATTCCAAATTGTTTTCGGCAGATCTAGTGCCGGTCAGTAGTATTATTGAAGAAATCAGGTTGATCAAAACAGATCAGGAAATTGCTATTATGAAACATGCTGCCACCATTGCCGATGCAGCTTTCGAACATATTCTGGATTATATCCGCCCGGGTGTTCGTGAAGTGGAAATTGCCAATGAACTTGAATTTTTTATGCGGAAAAAAGGAGCAGCTTCCTCTAGTTTTGATATTATTGTTGCTTCAGGTTTTCGCTCAGCACTTCCTCACGGAGTAGCTTCAGAAAAGACGGTTCAGACAGGCGAACTTGTCACGATGGATTTTGGTGCGTTTTATAACAATTACTGTTCAGACATTACGAGAACGGTAGCTGTTGGATCAATTAGCAACGAATTAAAAGAGATTTATGAAACTGTCCTAGAAGCACAGTCACTTGGGGTTGAGCTAATAAAGCCTGGTATGACAGGTAAAGAGGCGGACGCAATTACGAGAGATTACATAACTAAAAAAGGATACGGAGAATTCTTTGGTCACTCTACCGGACACGGACTGGGCATGGAAGTGCATGAGGGACCGGGGCTTACTCCACGTGCTGACAGAAAGCTTTTACCGGGGATGGTCGTAACGGTTGAGCCCGGTATATATGTACCGGATACTGGTGGTTGTAGAATTGAAGATGACATTGTAATAACAGATACTGGAAATGAGCGATTAACTCACGCCCCTAAACATTTAATTAAGCTATAGAATAAGTTTAATCAAGGAGGAATACGTCATGATTTCTGTAAATGATTTTAAAACAGGATTAACTATTGAGTTCGATAATAATATTTGGCAAGTGCTGGAATTTCAACATGTAAAACCAGGGAAGGGCGCTGCATTTGTTCGTTCCAAATTGCGCAATTTACGAAATGGCAATATCCAGGAAAAAACATTCCGCGCAGGTGAAAAAGTAAATAAAGCGCATATTGAAAATAAAAAAATGCAATATTTATATGGATCTGGTAATTCTCACGCTTTTATGGATGTAAATACATATGATCAAATAGAGTTACAACAAAGTCAGATTGAACATGAGTTAAATTTTATTAAGGAAAATATGGAAGTAGATATTATCACTTATGAAGGAGAAATCCTTGGGGTGTCATTACCTAAAAACGTAAAATTAGAAGTTTCCGAAACAGAACCCGGTCTTAAAGGGGATACCGTAAGCGGCGGTTCTAAACAAGCCACATTAGAAACAGGTTATCAAGTACAAGTCCCTCTTTTTATTAATCAAGGAGATGTACTGGTAATTAGCACTTCGGAAGGAAAATATGTATCAAGAGCATAATGGAATATAATAGATAGCTTAGAAGCAGTCGCAATGCGGCTGTTTTTTGTTGGGCAGAAAAAGATATCGCTTTAGTAAATGCGATTAAGCTTTTTTAAATCCCATAACCCTTTCTAGCGCACGAGCCGTGCACTCAAAATGGTTAATGACACAACATCGTGGAACTGCGCGTATATGCTCGCCTCACCGGAAGCATTTGTCGCAACACCTCCATGACTAACATCGTGCTAGTCCAAGGCTCACCACTCTCCACGGCAAAGAAGACACCGTGAATGCAAATGTATAAACGGATGTCGCGCTTGTGCCCTGTCGGCGAAAGCGAGTATATTCCATGAGAGGTAATGTAGGAACTTTGTTTTTCCTACAATTTTCTGAATACCCTATATATCTCCCCTGTCTTTACCTTTAAATGACCATCTTCCTGCATCATTCATTTGTCATATTTTTCTTCTCTCCACATACATTTATGATATAGCTGTTATCTAAGGTGGTACTTAAAATGGAAGAAATATTGCGTTTATTTACGGATGACATTAAACAGGCTGTCATTTCTAAAGTTGAAAATCGCTGGGACAAGTTACAAGAAATACGCATTCGCCTCTATCAACCGCTAGAAATTGCCTTTGATGAAAATACAGAATGGATAGAAACAGTAAAGCCAAATAAAAAAGATGGTATTTTTCTATTAAATCAGATGAGTCAATTTTCCTTATACCGAATGGAAGATGAGTTGAGAGAAGGATACATTACCATTGAAGGTGGTCATCGAGTCGGCATCGCTGGCAAAGTTAATACAGCACAAGGTCATGTAAAAGCCCTACAATATATTACATTCTTCAATATTCGTATTGCTAAGCAATTAACAGGAATTTCTTCTGGTATTTTGCCACATTTATATAACAGATCAAATAATAACTATTTCAACACGTTATTTATAGGCGCACCGCAAACAGGAAAGACAACTTTGATACGGGATGTTGCACGAGTAATTGGGACTGGTTGGAAGCATACCCCACCTAAAAAGGTAGGAGTTATTGATGAACGATCTGAAATTGCCGCTTCGATCAAAGGTGTCCCACAGCATAATCTCGGCTTGAGAACAGATATAATGGATGCTTGTCCAAAAGCAGAAGGGATGATGATGATGATTCGCTCTATGTCCCCTGATGTTCTTATCATAGACGAAATAGGCAGTACACAAGATGTACAAGCGTTAATGGAGGCCATCCATGCTGGTGTTCAAATTTGTTGTACCATTCACGGTCAGTCGATGGACGAGTTAAATAAGCGCCCTTCATTACACGATTTGCTTCGGAATGATGTTTTTGACCGTTATGTTTTATTATCTAAGCGGCAAACCCCAGGTCATGTAAAATCTATTTATAATGGCTCGAGACAGCTTATTTGGGGGTGATAGATCATGAAGTGGATAGGTGCTTTATTATTTATCGCAACGACTACTTGGATTGGGTTTGAGTGGAGTAACCATTTCCATAAACGGCCAAAACATATTCGTCAATTAAAAAATGCCCTGCAAATTTTAGAAGCTGAAATATTATATAGTCAGTTACCTTTACAAGACGCTTTTCAAACAATATCTAACCAGATACCGTATCCAACTAACTATTTATTTAAGCAATTAAGTAATAAAATGACGGGAAATAGAATCGACCTCGGTTATTTGTGGAATGAGCAAATTGAAAAGTACATGAACATATCAGCAATTGGAGCAAACGAAAGAGAAGTAATGAAGCAATTTGGACAAACATTGGGACAGCATGACTTTTACCAGCAGCAGAAACATATTCAGCTTGCCATTAAACATCTTGATAGAGAGCTGGAAGAGGCAAGAGACAACCAGCAAAGATACGGAAAAATGGCCAAAAGTATTGGTTTTTTATGTGGCTTGTTTATTATATTACTGTTTATTTAATAAGAAAAGCGCAAGCGCCCCACTTAGAAACGCAGCGACTGGACCGAAGCAACTGAGATAAAGGAATCACGATGAGCATGGCGAATCGATGATAACTTATCGGAAGGCGCTGCGGGAAGTCGCCTAGTTTCTGGGCGATTAAGCTAGACAGCTATGCGCAAAAATTTATACTTTCTTACCTTTTAAAGAAAAGCGCAAGCGCCCTTCCTAGAAACGTAACGACTGCGCCAGCTCAAAGCTGGTGGTTCGATGTAGCCACGCAAAGTGGCGCTTTTAATCGAACATTCCAAAAACATCTTGAGATAAAGGAATCACGCCCCTGCAAAAGGGGGTAAGCCAACGTTGGCGCGGGAGGCCGCATTTAGTTGGCCCTCCTTTACCTATGGAATCGATGATGACTTATTGCAAGGCGCTGCAGGAAGTCGCATAGTTTCTGGGCTGGCAGGCTTAGAATGCCGCGTCCTGGGACTGAGCGTGAATGCTCGTCTCACCGAAAAGATTTGTGGCGCCGTCTGGGACTGCGCGTAAATGCTCGCCTCACCGAAAAAATTTGCACGTCGAAGCTAGACAGCTATGCACAAAATTATATACATTCTTATCTTTCAAGAAAGGAGCACATCCATGTTCGCTGACGCATCTATTTTATTCCAAATAGCCGGAATTGGTGTGATTGTAGCACTTATACACACAATTTTAAAACAGATGGGAAAAGAAGAAATTGCCCAATTCGCAACATTGGTCGGCTTCATAATTGTACTCGTCATTGTTATAAATAGTCTTTCAGGGCTGTTTCAACAAATAAAATCTGTGTTTTTGTTTCAAGGGTAATGTCAAATGGATATCGTTCAAATTGTCCTTTTGGGTCTGATTGCAAGTATATTATACATTATTTTAAAAGATGTAAATGCTACATTTGCATTTTTCATTATTGTTATTACAGGAATTATTATTTTCCTGGCAATTATAAATCAAGTTGGATTGGTCATTCAGCTCATTCATATAATGGGACAAAAAGCGTCCATTGAAGGTATGTATTTAGAAACTATTTTAAAAATTATTGGTATTGCATATATTGCAGAGCTTGGGGCGAATATTACAAAAGATGCCGGATTGGGCGCAGTAGCCGCCAAGATTGAACTGGCCGGAAAAATATTCATTCTTTTGCTCGCTATTCCAATTATTACAGCAGTGATTGAGGCGATCTTAAATTTTATGCCTAATACATTTTAGTAAAGAAAGGAGCATACCGGGTGAATGAAACATATTAAAGGCATTACTATTTTTCTTTTATTCACTGCTGTGTTGCTCTTAATCACCGAGGATTCTATTTATGCAGAAGCGAATGTAGATGAAGCCGAAGACGAGATTCTGGATGAAATTTCGCTGGCGCCATTACAATCTGAATGGAATGACATTATTGATAATTACGGCGGCTATATGCCCGAAATAAGTAAAACGTCTGTAAGAGACATGATTAGTAATAGTGAAGCATTTTCATTAAAAGCTGTCTTTTCCGGTTTTATAAAATTTTTATTTCATGAAATTATTGTTAATGGAAAACTTTTAGGAACGCTTATTATGCTCACTTTATTTTCAACTATTTTGCAAACGATGCATACAGCCTTTGAACAAAGCACAATAAGCAAAATTGCTTACTTTATCGTTTACATCGTTTTATTGTTTATTGCACTGAATAGCTTTCATACCGTCTTTTCCTATACGAAAGATGCCATCGATACGATGAGTAGTTTTATGATTGCATTGCTTCCACTCGTCTTAGGATTGATGGCCACGTTTGGGAATGTAATGAGCGTTGCATTTTTTCATCCAATCGTTATGTCACTTATCCATCTAAGTGGTGTACTTATTTCAACATTCATTATGCCTTTATTGTATTTATCTGCACTGCTAATAATTGTAAGCAGTTTAAATGAAAATTATAAAGTTACGCATCTAGCCAATCTATTAAAATCGGTCAGCCTAGGTACGTTAGGCTTATTTTTAACCGTATTTGTTGGGGTGATGTCTGTCCAGGGAACGGCAAGTGCAATACAAGATGGAGTTGCCATGAAGACCACAAAGTTTATAACGGGAAACTTCATTCCGGTTGTCGGACGAACCTTTACAGATGCTGCTGATACGGTATTTAGTGCCTCTTTATTGTTGAAAAATGCTGTAGGGATCGTAGGCGTCACGATTATTGTCTTTCTGGCGTTATTCCCAGTCATCAAAATAGTAGCAATCGCCATTATTTACAAATTAGCAGCTGCTTTATTGCAGCCGGTCGGAGACGGACCTATTATTAGCAGTTTAAACACAATTAGTAAGTACATTGTCTATATTTTAGCTTGCTTACTGGCAGTTACACTTATGTTTTTTTTAGCCATTGTGTTCATCGTTGCTGCCAGCAATGTCACATTGTTGCTTAGATAGGGTGATAAATACATGAACATGCTCATAGAATGGATAACCGAAATTCTTATATTTTTACTACTGGCAGCAATCATTGATTTACTAATTCCTAAAACGGCAATGAAAAAATATGTAAAGCTTGTGATGGGATTGATATTATTACTTATTTTTTTAAAACCGTTATTTATACTTTTTCAAATAGATATTGAAACATCTTTACAGCCGGCGATATCAAGTGTTTTTGACGAAAATCAAAAAAGCGCGTCGATAGAAAGTTCAATGGAATTTCAAAAAAAAGAAATACAAGCCTCCCAAGATGCATATATTTTAGAACAAATGGAAAATCACTTGATAGGTATGGCAAATACTCCTCTAGCAGAAAATTACCATCTCAACATTTCAGGTATACAGTTTTCATTTCAAAATGAGTCCAAGCCGGTATATGAGGAGTTGGATCAACTGGTTGTATATCTAACAGAAGCAGAAGATGAGAAAGGAGCTGTGAGTGCTGTTGAAGAAGTAGTGATCAATACAGACAAAAAGCAGACAGATGATCCAATACAGAATTCAGAAGAGATTAAAGACAAGCTGGAAGATATTTGGGAACTTGAAAAAGAAACAATTACCATTCAATGGGAGGGAGGGACATAGTGAAGGACAAACTAAAAAAATTATTACAAAAAGTTATTCCCGTCCATAAAGAAAATGGAACTTCCAAAAAAACAAATTATTTAATTATTATTGCTTTAATCGGAATCCTGCTCATTATTATATCCAACACATTTGCTACATTATCTAAGGATCCGGAGAACGATCAAGAGGAAATTCAAATAAAAGAAAGTGACAAAAACAGGAACACTGAAGCAGTTGAAACTTCTGTAATGAACGAAGTGGATAATTTGGAAACAAGCTTTGAAAATGAATTAAAAGAGATGCTTGAAAAAATCGAAGGTGTATCCGGTGTGGAAGTAATGGTAAATCTTGATTCAACAAATGTAAAAGTATATGAAAAAAATTTAATTTTAGGACAGCAAAAGACAAATGAATCTGATCAGAATGGTGGTATCCGCAAGGTGGAGGACAGTACAGAGGAATCTCAGGTCGTTTTGATTCGCCAAGGAGATCAAGAAGTGCCAATACTTATTCACACTAAAAAACCCGATGTAAGAGGTGTTTTTATTGTCGCAAAAGGGGCAGACCATGCAACTACGAAAAAATGGATTGTAGAATCCACTGCAAGAGTCCTCGATGTCCCTACTCATCGTGTATCCGTAATGCCAAAGAATTAAGGGAGGAATATATATGTTAAAAAAACAAACCGTTTGGCTGCTTACTATGCTTAGTTTAATGATTGTGCTTAGTGTTTACTACATGATGTCGGATAAAGAAGATTTGGCTTATATTGACCGGGGGGAAAATGAGTCAGAGGAAGCAAGTTCCACTGATCCGGGGAATGATGATGGTGCAGAAGTAGACAGTATTAACAACGTCGGACACGACGAACTGTTCGCAACAATACGAATGGAACTACAAGATGAAAGAAGCATGAAAAAAGATCGATTAAAAGAAGTTGTTGCTTCAAGCTCAGCATCGGCTACAGAGATAAATGAAGCATTAAATGAAATTGATAAATTAGATCAATTGACGACAAAAGAAACAATTTTGCAAGAATCGATTCTAGCTGCCAAAGATCAATATGAAGATGTGTTAGTACGCCAAGACGACGGAAAGGTTCATGTGCATGTAAAAGTAAATGAACTGTCCAAGCAGGAAGCAAATTATATTATGCAGATGGTGAGAGATGAATTTGGTCAAGTAACTGTAGATGTTAATTTCCAACCAACTGGAAGTTAGCACAAATAGTTACATCACTTAGAAAAAAGTACCGTTTTATAGCATTCTGTCTTAAAATTAAATGGAGTTCAGAAAAAGAATTACAAAAAGCAGCATTAAGAAAATCATTATATGAACGATTCAAGTTCCGGGGAGGATTCCATTCCATCGGAACTTTATTTTTTTCCGTTCTGGATTTTAAACGCCGTCAAATGTTTAAAAAGTTCTCGCTTTGATGCATAAAGGTTGATATAATAAAAAAGCCTGCATATTTTTCAAGTAACGTTTAGTCAATTTAAAAGAGTTATGTTAATATAACATCAAATGTTAATTAGTGAAGAGGTGCAAATAAACATGTTAAATGTACAAGAAATTCAAGATATTATTAAAATGGTTGACCAGTCGTCAATCAATGAATTTTCGTATGAAACGAACGGTGCAAAAATTTCGATGAAAAAATCAGGGAGTACTGTAGGAATTCCTGTGCCGGAAAAAATAACGGAACAGAACACTCCACCTCAAGTAACAATGCAATCAGAAAACAAACAGGTAGAAGCTCCAGAAGCGAATCGTAAAGAAGTTGACACAACAAAAGCTACTGAAAATAATGTGCATTATGATATCGAAATAGTTTCTCCAATGGTAGGGACATTTTACTCTAAACCATCTCCAGAAAGTGATCCTTATGTAAAACTTAATAGTAAAGTGGAAGACAGCACCATTGTTTGTATTGTTGAAGCAATGAAATTATTTAATGAAATTGAAGCAGAAACAACTGGTGAAATTGTAGAGATTATGGTTGAAGACGGTGAATTGGTTGAATATGGTCAGCCGTTATTCCGAGTGAAAAATAATTGAGGTGTCGTTCGCATGATTAATAAACTTTTAATTGCCAACAGAGGAGAAATTGCGGTAAGAATTATACGTGCATGCAAAGAGATGGATATTGAAACAATTGCCGTATACTCCGAAGCTGATAAAGATGCCTTGCATGTACAGTTGGCGGATGAAGCGTTTTGCATTGGTCCAACCTCAAGCAAAGATAGCTATTTAAATGTAACCAATATTATGAGTGTAGCTACTTCTTCGGGAGCAGACGCCATTCATCCCGGGTATGGTTTTTTGGCTGAAAACGCAGACTTTGCAGAGATTTGTAAAGAATGCAATATAACCTTTGTTGGTCCAACTCCAGAAGCTATTCAAAAAATGGGAATAAAAGATGTTGCAAGAAAAACAATGAAAGAAGCCGGTGTACCTATTGTTCCAGGTTCAGATGGCATTCTTGAAAATGAAGAAGCTGCAATTAACGTTGCAAATACGATTGGTTATCCGGTTATTATAAAAGCGACAGCCGGCGGTGGTGGTAAAGGCATAAGGGTTGCATATAATGAAGAAGAACTTGTAAAAGGATTTCGAATTACACGCAAAGAAGCAGAGACAGCATTTGGTAATCCTGGCGTATATTTGGAAAAAAACATTGAGGATTTCAGACACGTGGAAATTCAAATCTTAGCTGATAATCATGGCAATGTTATTCATTTAGGCGAAAGAGATTGTACGATTCAACGAAGACTGCAAAAGCTTATTGAAGAAACTCCATCACCGGCAATCACAGAAGAAATCAGAAAAAAAATGGGTGCAGCTTCCGTACAGGCGGCCAGAGCTGTTAATTACTCAGGTGCAGGGACGATAGAATATATTTTTGACCGCTCCAATAATGCGTTTTATTTTATGGAAATGAATACTAGGATACAAGTAGAACACCCTGTTACAGAAATGGTGACTGGTATTGATTTAATCAAAGAACAAATAAAGATCGCTAACAATGAGAGGTTATCGATCAGCCAGGAAGAGATAACGTTTGATGGTTTCTCCATCGAGTGTAGAATAAATGCAGAAAATCCATTTAAAAATTTCATGCCTTCTGCAGGAAAAATCGATATGTACTTACCGCCTGGAGGTTTCGGTGTCCGAGTTGATTCCTCTGTGTACCCGGGCTATTCAATTTTACCTTTTTACGACTCCATGATTGCAAAGTTAATAACGTATGGCCCTACAAGGGAAGAAGCAATAAAACGTATGAAACGTTCGCTTGAAGAGTTCATAATCGAAGGTGTTCATACCACAATACCGTTCCATCAATCCGTTATGGAACATGATGTGTTTATAAAAGGGGACTTTAATACTAAGTTTTTGGAATACCATCCGATTGTAGAGAAAGAAGATTAAAAGGAAAACACTCAGTACTTTTAAATGGAATATTGGAATTATATTTATTATATAAAGTAGGAGTGAAAGTATGAGTGAACAACCATTGTTAAATGTTAGCAACAACCCTGATTTAGGTAAGGTTGAAATTGCTCCTGAGGTTATTGAGGTGATTACTGGAATTGCGGCATCGGAAGTAGATGGAGTATCTTCGATGCGTGGCAATTTCGCTACAGGTGTAGTGGAACGGTTTGGTAAGAAAACACATAGTAAAGGTGTAAAAGTTGATCTAACCAACAATGGAATTATCATCGACCTTTATGTCGTACTAAATTATGGGGTAACAATTCCGGAGGTTGCACAAAAGTTACAATCAACAATCAGACAATCATTAAAGAGCATGACCGCACTAGAAATAGCAGAAATAAACATACATGTCGTCGGAATCCAAATGGATCCAACTGTAAACAACGAGCCGTTAAACGAATAATAACTCAAGGTCACAGGATAGCTTATCCTCTGGCCTTGTTTGTTTTTACAGCAAACGATCTTACGAGCTTGAAATGTATGATTTCATTCTAGCATTGCATACTTAATCATGATATTATTTGTAGAGGTTATTCAAAAAGTCCAGGAAAAAAATCGGTTTAAGCTTCCGTGAAATTTATCCTCCTTTTTGAATACGGACTTGTAGAGAAAGAAAAGACAGAAGGAGCATACAGGATGAGTCGATCGAAAGCGAGAGAAACAGCTTTTCAAACGTTGTTTCAGCTTGATATAAATAATGAAATTTTAACAATGGACCTTGACCTAATCGAAGATATAAACAATTATTCATATACAAAGGTCTTGGTAGCAGGTGTAATAAAACATAAATTGGATATCGATCAAATCATTGCCAAACACCTTGAAAATTGGGCCTTTGACCGATTGGCATCCGTGGAAAAAACAGTATTGCGGATTGCAACATATGAAATAAACTATGAAGAAGATATCCCGTTCGGTGTTTCTATAAATGAAGCTGTTGAATTGGCCAATTTATATGGAGAGGACAAGTCGGGTAAATTTGTAAATGGTGTTTTATCAAAAATCATTGCGTAAAAGGGGCGTAGCAGATGTATGCAGAAATCATCAGCGGTAAAGACTTGGCACAAAAGCTAAGAACAAATATGAAACTGGAAGTATCTGAATTAGCGAAAAAAGGATTAACACCACATTTAACTGTAGTACTTGTTGGAGAAGATCCAGCTTCAAAATCCTATGTCAAAGGTAAGAAAAAGGCATCGGCTGAAGTGGGGATTTCTTCAGAGGTTATTGAATTGCCAAAGGAAACGACAGAGGATGAACTTGTACAAGTAGTGAATACCTTAAATGAAGATCAAAAGGTACATGGCATTTTAGTTCAGTTACCGCTCCCTGACCATATTGACGAACAAGTTATTATAGAAACGATCAATCCACGGAAAGATGTAGATGGTTTTCATCCCGTAAATATTGGCCGGATGATGATTGGGGAAGATACATTCCTACCTTGTACCCCATACGGAATTATAACAATGTTGAAATCAACAAATATTGAATTAGAGGGTAAGCATGCTGTAATTATCGGTCGCAGTAACATTGTTGGAAAACCGGTCGGACAATTACTACTGAACGAGCATGTAACAGTTACTCACTGTCATTCCAGAACCGTCAATTTAAAATCATACACAAAAATGGCAGACATATTAATTGTTGCCGTGGGAAAACCTCATGTCATTCATGCAGATGCTGTAAAAGAAGATGCGATTGTCATTGATGTTGGTGTGAACCGATTGGAAGATGGATCTTTAACTGGAGATGTCGATTTTGAAGATGTTGGTAAAAAAGCAGCATACATTACACCTGTTCCTAAAGGAGTAGGACCAATGACAATTACGATGTTACTAAAAAACACAATTAAAGCTGCAAAAGGATTGGAATAGACTGTGCGAGACAACTACTTAACAGTAAACGCGCTTACCAAATACATTAAACGAAAAATGGATACAGACGCACATTTACAAGGCATTATGTTAAAAGGGGAAATCTCAAACTTTAAACACCATAGCCGAGGGCATATGTACTTAACGATAAAGGATAATCATTCCCGCATTCAAGCAGTAATGTTCGCTGGGAATAACCGCCGATTAAAATTCATGCCTGAAAACGGAATGGAAGTGTTAATTACTGGTAACATCAGTGTGTTTGAGCCGTATGGTCAATATCAGCTTTATATAAAACATATGGAACCGGATGGAATAGGCTCCTTGTATCTCGCTTTTGAACAGCTGAAAGAAAAATTAACAAAAGAAGGCTATTTTGACAAGGAAAGACAACAAATTCCTTTTTTTCCAAAACATATCGGTATAATCACCTCTCCAACTGGTGCTGCAATACGGGATATTATAATTACGTTACAACGAAGATTTCCAGTCGTCAAAACAACGATCATCCCTGTTTCTGTCCAAGGCACACAAGCCGCACCAATGATAGAACGGGCCATTCAATTAGCGAACCGCCTAAATACATTTGATTTGCTTATTGTCGGGCGTGGCGGGGGTTCCATTGAGGATTTATGGGCGTTTAACGAGGAAGCTGTTGCCAAAGCTATTTACCATTCTACAATACCAATTATTTCAGCTGTAGGACATGAAACAGACATAACCATTAGTGATTTTGCTGCAGACGTCCGTGCATCTACACCAACGGGGGCCGCTGAAATCGCCGTCCCATCGCAGGAAGACTTGAAGGAAAGAATAAACAAAAACAAACAGACGATGAGCCGTATGCTTCAATCACTTGTAGCTACACATCAAAAACATTTAAACCGGCTAAAACAATCATATGCTTTTCGTTTTCCAATGCAATTAACCTTACAAAAAGAACAGCAACTGGATAAAGCAGCAGAAAGATTAGAAGTAAATGTCGAACATAAACTCCAATTCCACAGACGAAATTTTGCTAACGTACATGAGCGTCTTTCGCTCAGACATCCAGAAAAGCAAATAACTGAAGCCGCACTCCATTTAAAACAGTTGGTGAAAAAAAATAATACATCTATGAGACAACTTCTAAACCACAAACAAAATCAGAACCAAAATGTTATCGAAAAACTAATTATATTAAATCCACTTGAAATTATGAGGCGCGGTTTTGCCATTCCTTATAATGAAAATCAAATTATTATCAAATCTGTTTCAGAAGTGCATGAAAATGAACAACTTACAATAAAAATGCTAGATGGTGAACTGAATTGTCATATTACGAATATAAGGGAGGAGAATAATGACTACTGAACAGGAATTATCGTTTGAAGATGCGATGAATAAATTAGAGGAAATTGTAAAGCAATTGGAGGAAGGGGATGTACCACTTGAAAAATCAATTTCCTTATACCAGCAGGGTATGGAGCTTTCCAAACTTTGTAATGAAAAATTATCAAATGTTCAAAGTAAGATGACGGAGATAATGAATGAACATGGTGATACAGAATCGTTTGAAATACAGGGGGAAGACTAAGACGTGCAGGATAAATTGAGTTCCTATATAAGCCATAAAAAGAAAATAATAGCAGAGGAATTAAATCATTATCTAGAAAAATTAGATATTCCGCAACGTTTGAAAGAGTCCATGGTTTATTCCGTTCAAGCAGGTGGAAAAAGATTAAGGCCAGTTCTTTTATTGGCAAGTTATGAAGCATATGAAAAAAATGCTAACAAAGCACTATCGGCTGCAATCGCATTGGAAATGGTCCATACATATTCGTTAATTCATGATGATTTACCAGCGATGGATGATGATAATTTTCGGCGCGGAAAACCGACCAATCATAAGGCGTTTGACGAAGCAACAGCTATTTTAGCTGGAGATGCACTATTGACGTATAGCTTCGAAGTAATAAGCGGTGATCCGCTTTTAGCTAACAAAGAAAAAGTTTATTTAACGAATATGCTAGCTGCAGCAAGTGGTCCAAAAGGAATGGTAGCTGGCCAATTACTTGATATGAAATCAGAAGATAGAAACATTTCATTACATGAATTAGAGCACATTCATACGTTAAAAACCGGAAAGTTATTAACCTTTGCCATCATGGCCGGTGCCTATTTAGGCAATGCTGATGAAACACAGTTAAAACATTTAAACAACTTCGCCTATTATTTAGGACTTATCTTCCAAGTACAAGATGATATACTTGATGTAACCGGGGACGAATCTAAATTGGGAAAACCAGTAGGAAGTGACGCCCAAAATCAAAAAAGCACATATCCTAATCTACTAGGAATGGATGGAGCTATTGAAAAAAAACAGGTCTATGTAAATAATGCGCTTGATGAATTAAATAAAGCAAAAGCAGCTAATTCTACTTTACATATGCTTACTAACCATTTTAGTGAACGCGAACAATAGGCTAATTGTTTTAACAATATTTTTATTTGTATACCTCCATCAGTCGGCATTGTATGTATAGAATAAATGAATGATTTATGGTATAATAAGAATACAAAAGGGATGGTGCAGTATTCTAGTCAGTCCTCCATTCTTGAAGGCGGGCCTAAAAATCTGCCAAAGGGCATATCGATGAAGTTCCTTGTGCTGGCTTGAGGCGCCCAGCCTTGGGTCAGTGCTGGGAGTTAAGGTTTTTGGGCGATCCACAAAGGCATGTGGGCGTAGACCCAATTACCGCGGAGGCCCATCTCTGTATTCGCAACTAAGCCTAGTTGCAGTATGGAATGGGGTATGAACCTGTAGCATAAGGGAAGGGACTCTTATGCACAGCGTAGCCTGCCTTGAGTGGTATGTGAGAGGAGTAGAGCTTGCAAATGATCAATTTCAGGTGGCCACTGGATTGTTCTTTTTATCTCTATGAAATCACTACTGCAAAAGAGGCTAGAGAATGACAAAAGACTGCTGAGGAAATCTCCTAGACTGTTCCGATGGATGTTTAAAAAGGATTATAGTGTGGACTAAGTGGTAATCCAGTCTGGCTTTTGGTGACAAAGCCAAGATAGCCTTAAAGGGGAACCGCCTTCGTGGCAACACGAGGTGGCTATCTGGGAAAACCTGCTGGACCTAAGCCGCAGTTTTAACTTTTTAAACAGCCATCCCTTCACTTACATAATAATAGAAGTTGAGGTTTATTATGCACCCTCGAATAAAAAGATCTCTAAAATTCAGTTTGACCATAGCCGTTATCACTTTTGTGTTAGCGGCTTTTTTTTCAATCGTGTCATCTGCACTTCTGGAGCAAGTGGCTTGGTACATTGGTTTTATCATTGTACTTCTAATCGTTTTTACTGGAATTATTTTTGATATGCTCGGTATTGCCTCGACAGCTGCAAAAGAAGCGCCTTTTCATGCGATGGCATCAGAGAAAATTACCGGTGCAAGAGAAGCGGTAATTATTATAAAGAATGCCGATAAATTTGCAAGCTTTTGTAATGATGTTATTGGTGATATATCAGGAATTGTTAGTGGAAGCGCATTAACGATTGTTGTCTTGCAAGTAGCTTTTTTGATCAGCGATGGCGGGAGCACGACTCAAATAACACTTTCCGTATTGCTGACAAGCTTTATTGCTGCACTGACTGTTGGAGGAAAGGCGATAGGGAAGTATTTTGCCATACACTCTTCCACCAATATAATTATTTATACGGGTAAAATTATTGCATTTATTGAGAAAAACTTTAAAATACGTATACTGCCTAAAACAAAATAATGATGTATTTTACTAAAAGAGGATAATTAAAATGAAGAAAGAGCGTCTGGATGTATTATTAGTAAAAAGGAATTTAATTGAAACAAGAGAAAAGGCAAAACGTGTCATTATGGCAGGGCAAGTTTATTCAAGTAACCATTTACTGGACAAGCCCGGAATGAAAGTAAAAGAAGATATACCATTGACCGTCAAAGGTAAATTGCTTCCTTATGTCGGTCGGGGTGGCTTAAAACTGGAAAAAGCATTACATTATTTTACACTTCACGTAAAAGATAAAGTAATGATTGATATCGGTTCTTCAACAGGCGGATTCACAGATTGTGCTCTTCAAAATGGCGTAAAGCTTAGCTATGCTATTGATGTTGGCTACAACCAGCTCGATTGGAAGTTAAGAAGTGACAAGCGAGTTATTGTAATGGAGCGCACGAACTTCCGGTATGTGACAGAAGATATGTTAAAACACGGAGAACCGGATCTTGCAACAATCGATGTTTCATTTATATCATTAACGTTGATTCTGCCTGTTTTAAAACTACTCTTAGCAAAAAACAGTGATGTCATTGCACTAATTAAACCACAGTTTGAGACGAAAAGAGAATTCGTAGGAAAAAAAGGTGTTGTTCGTGATAAAAGCGTGCATGAAGATGTATTAAACAAAATCGTAACATTTGCGGAAGAACATCAGTTTGAACTGCTAGGACTGACTCATTCACCGATAACGGGTGGAGATGGGAATATTGAGTTCCTCGCCCATCTCGGATGGAAGAAAGATGTTAAAAGCAATGGTGGTATGTCACATGATAAAATAAGCCAAGTCGTTCAAGAAGCACACGAGGCTTTGAAGAAGAAATAATGCAGCCAGGTGGATGCTGCAGCCTTTACAGAATATCTTTTTTACTGTTCCGTTTGCCAATTTGGGAGGTACGTTATGAGTAAAATTAAACGCCATATAAAAATTCGGGAATTAATTACGGAAAATGATATAGAAACACAGGATGAATTGGTTGATCAATTAAAAACGCTCGGATATAACGTTACCCAAGCGACCATTTCTAGAGATATAAAAGAACTTCACCTAGTTAAAGTTCCTTCGATAAATGGAAACTATAAATACAGTTTACCCGCGGATCAACGCTTCAATCCGTTAGAAAAATTGAAAAGATTAATTATGGATGCGTTCGTAAAAATTGATTATACAAGTCTTTTTATCGTGTTAAGAACTTTACCTGGAAATGCACATGCAATCGGAGTTTTAATTGATAATCTGGACTGGAATGAAATAATGGGTACGATATGTGGCGATGATACTTGCCTTATCATTTGCCGAACGGAAGCTGACGCGGAATTAATTCAAGAACGTTTTTTAGATATGCTGTAATTAACTTAAGCTAATGAATGAGGTGAATCTTAATCGTGTTAACCGAACTGTCGATTAAAGACTTTGCGATTATTGATCGAATATCGATAACTTTTCAAAATGGGCTCACCGTACTGACAGGTGAAACCGGGGCAGGTAAATCGATTATTATCGATGCAGTGGGATTATTGGCAGGAGAACGAGGGTCTGTTCATTATGTAAGACACGGTACAAAACAGGCTGAAATTCAAGGTTTATTTATATTAGATGAATCGAATTCAAATCATCCGATATATGCCCTGATGCATGAATATGGCCTGGAAATGGAAGATGGGATGCTTGTCATCCACCGCATAATTACAGATTCCGGAAAAAGTATCTGCCGTGTGAATGGTAAATTAGTGACTTTAACAATTTTAAAGAAATTAGGAAGTACATTAATTGATATTCATGGTCAGCACGAAACGCAAACGTTAATGGATCGTTCTAAATATATCCATTTACTTGATTTATATGCGCAAGAGTCGATTCAACACGTAAAAGAAGAATATACCACATTATACGATGAGCTCCAAGCCGTAAAAAAAGAATATAAACGATTAAGTGAAAATGAACAAGAAATAACACAACGTCTTGATTTGCTTCAATTCCAGGCAAATGAACTTGAACAGGCTGAATTACATGAAGATGAAGATGTGAACTTGGAAAAAGAACGGGCGTATTTAGTTAATTTTGAAAAAATTTTTCTTGGTGTTCAAGACGCCTATAATGCATTATATGGCGATCGAAAGGGACTTGAATGGCTAAATAAAGCTAAAATCGCTTTGGAAGAGAATCGGTCATTTGATCCATTTATTGCAGAGAAAGCGGATAAGTTAACCGATCACTATTTTCTTATTGAAGAATTAAGTGCTGACCTTCGTGACTTTAAAGATTCGCTGCAATTTGATACAGCCCAGTTGGATGCCATCGAAGAAAGGCTTGATGAAATAAATCGACTAAAAAGAAAGTACGGCTCTTCCGTGAACGAAATTTTGGAATATCGACTCAAAGTAAATAAAGAAATAGAACAAATAAAGAATAAAGATTTTCATTTAACAAATCTTATAAAAGAAATCGATAAATTAGTTAATAAAGCCGTGAAAAAAGCAGCACAATTGCATAACCTTCGTAAAAAAGCAGCACATGCATTAGAATTGGATATTCACAATGAATTAAAGCACCTTTATTTGGAAAACACGTTATTCTCGATAAAATTTCATGACAAACCGACTGAAAATTTAAATGAAAATGACTTAAATCATAATGGTTACGATATCATTCAATTTATGATTTCAACAAATTCCGGGGAACCATTGAAAGAATTAAACAAAGTTGCCTCGGGTGGAGAACTTTCAAGAATTATGCTTGCTTTGAAAGGGATATTTGCGAGACATCAAGGTGTAACAAGCGTCATTTTCGATGAAGTCGATACAGGTGTAAGCGGTCGAGTTGCGCAGGCTATAGCGGAAAAAATATATGAAACATCACTTACTTCTCAAGTTTTATGTATTACCCACTTGCCTCAAGTAGCTTCAATGGCCGACACACACCAATTAATTGAAAAAAAGGAATCGGAAAGTCGTACGTCTACAGTTGTAAAAGAGTTAACAATAAATGAAAAAGCAGAAGAATTAAGCAGAATGATTACTGGTAGAGAAATTACCGAAGCTGCTGCGGAACACGCGCAGGAAATGCTGCTTTCAGCGAAGAAATTTAAATCGAAACAAAAAGTAAAAGCCGATAAATAGAACGGTTTTTACTTTTATTTTATATAAAAGGAAATGTTACACAGCTTTTCTTATTATTCACCAGTTTAAAAATCCGCTTATTAGGTCAAATTAGTTATACAGAAAAAAATAATGGTATGGGTTAGGAACGAGGAGAGTGAGCGGATTGAAGTATGAAATAATAAGAAGGTTAATTGGTGTTCTGCTCCTTGCTATTCTGTTTGCAGTTCCTTTTACAACCCCAATAAACGAGTATCTTTCCATTCCAAAAGATGTTGTTACTTTTCACAATCAGTCTCCCTTGGAAGTTCCTAAGTTAGACAATGTGCAGGTTGCTTCGCAAAATGGAAGCATACAAGCTATTGATTCATCATTTTATACGAGCGAACCAGGAACTGGAGAACTTTTTTATGAAGTATCCGGTCTTCCGATAAAAAAAGTCAACGTGTCCATACTTGATGATATAAAAGTTATTCCTGGTGGACAATCTGTCGGTGTCCAACTGCATACGAAGGGTGTCCTTGTTGTCGGTCATCATTTAGTTAACGGAAAAAACGGACCCTTGTCACCAGGTGAAGATGCGGAAATTCGTGTTGGTGATGTAATTTTGGAAATAAACGGACATCAAATTGAAAGTATGGAAGAGGTAAGGCCGTATGTGGAAAAAGCGGGAAAAGAAAATGAGTCGATGGATTTAAAAATCAAAAGAGATTCCAAAATGGTTAATGCAACAATAAAACCAATAATGGATAAAAAAGAAAGCCAATACCAGCTTGGATTATATATTAGAGACTCAGCAGCAGGGATTGGAACAGTTTCTTTTTACGATCCTAAAACCAAAAAATATGGAGCACTAGGGCATGTAATATCGGACATGGATACAAAAAAACCAATTGATATTCATGAAGGTACTATCGTAAAGTCAAACGTAACCTCTATCGAAAAGGGGAATAACGGTATTCCCGGTGAAAAACAAGCACAATTTTCAATTGATCGAAATAAAATCGGGTCAATTACTAAAAATAGTCCATTTGGAATTTTTGGTAAACTGAATGAATCAATAAAAAATGGGATGTACGATAAACCGATGCCCATTGCATTATCCGCTGATGTGAAGGAAGGCCCTGGAAAAATATTAACGGTTATAGAGGGGGAAAAAGTAGAAGAATTTGATGTTGAAATTGTTAGCAGTGTCTCACAAAAAACGCCAGCTACAAAAGGTATGGTTATAAAAGTTACTGATCCTGAATTGCTGAAAAAAACAGGAGGAATCGTGCAAGGAATGAGTGGAAGTCCAATTATACAAGATGGCAAAGTTATTGGAGCAGTTACCCATGTATTTGTAAACGATCCAACATCAGGTTATGGGGTGCATATTGAATGGATGCTGGAAGCAGCAGGTATTAATATTTACAAAAATGAAACAGAAGCAAGCTAGGAGAAAACTTGTTAAGATCTAAATTATCTTAACAAGTTTTTTTATATAAATCAAACTTCGTCGTATTATGGTATGTGTCAAGTTTTTCTCGGTCGTCCTTTTGCACCAATATTTCCGGCACTCTATTTTTGTACGCTTTTTCGGCTACCGCGCTATCGCTTGCTGCCCCAGGATTTTATTGTAAACTCTTCAACAACCGTCCTATTGCTGATGAATGAGCTGTATATAGACTGATTGATCCCTGTTTCGCGCCAATTGATGCCCGCGTTGGCTGGCGTAGAAATTCTGCCATACGGATTACGCTGCTTTCTCTTACTCCTTTGCTGTGACGCTAAATACACGTCTCGTAACGTTCCATTCAACATCCCTTGTTTTACTTTTACCATCGCCTCTGCACCCTTAGCACTCCAATGCATACCTCTTTTTTTCATGCGATAGGATATACGTCGTTGATTGGACTCCATCGCGCCCAAACCCCTTGCATCCTTAGGAGGATTTTCTATCTTTTCGCGCCAATCAAATATGCGATCCCAGTGGTTTAAAATATACGTGCGAAATTCTTTCGTGCGTTTTATCTTTTTTTCGTCTTCTAACGTACTCTCGTACGTATCTAACCATAATGTGAAATAGCTTTTATTATGCTCTTTTAGCGCTTTTTTGATGTGCTGTTTGTATTCGCTGTCCTTCCATCCCAACGTCCGGTTTATCGCTTGTTTTACATGGTAATCGTCCAATTGATTCCATACCGGATAGTTCGACTGAGAAAAAGCCGCTTGGAACTTATCAGGCGTATATCCTGCGCCCCCATCACTATTCGTAATCAATTGCGTATGTTCCAGTGAATAATCGTTGGCTGTCAGTGCCTGGACCTCTTTCCAAAACTCATCCGTCGGCTGCGTCGTCATAACGACTCTTTGATCACGTAAAGATACGCGTGATCCGTTCTTGTTCCAGCCTTCGTAAGTAATTCCATGGCAGACTTCCAAATGCTTTTTCTTCGTGGTCCCACGGACATAAACACCATCAGCTTCAGCGTATAAAACGTCCACCTGTTTCCCTTCCGGCAAAGAAGCTGCTTCTTCCAAGTCCTCCACGGCCTTTTTGTCCGCTTCTGCTTGAGCTTCGCCGACACGCCGGACAATACTGCCAACGGCAGTATGGCTAATATCAACGGCTGTCCATTCTTTTAATATACGTGCCGTCTCACGATAGTCACTCTTACTGGCCAGTTCGGCCACTTTCACTTCAACCAGCGGGCTTTTGCGTTGATACTTCCTGAACCCCAGCCATTCATCCAACGGATAATGCGGATTACCGTTCCCATCATGCATAAGTGTCCGCTTAAACCTAACCGAGCCAAACGTGAATTGGATCGTTTTAGAATCCTCTCTTTCTATCGTCCATTGCTCCGACTGCTTATCTTCCTTAATGACTCTGTTGATCTGGCTAAACGCCTCCCCAACAAGGGAAGCGAACGTATCGTACATAAACAAACGTAGTTGCTCTTCAAACGCAATTAAATTGTTGGTTTCCTTTATTAATTCATAAATTTTTGATACAATTTGTTCCATAGAGAAGGCCTCTTTCTAAATGTATTTGCGTGGTAGCTTACATTTATGGTAGAGTACCTTCTCTATTTTTTCTAGGAAATATTATCAAAATGCTCCCGAGAAAAATTTTACACATATCGTAATATGTAATAAATGTTAGAAAAAAACAGAATAAACAAGCTAATTAAAGAAAAAATAAATTTTTACTATTTTGAAAGAGGACATAATTAAATCATGTCGAATAGTTATACAGGTAAATGGTACCAATTCATTAGGAGGGGAACAGAATAGTGGACAAAATTTCAGTTTGTTTAGTTGACGATAACAAAGAACTTGTACAGATGATGGAAGATTATTTTGAAGAACAGAAAGATATTGAAGTAATCGGAACAGCATTTAATGGTAAAGATTGCTTACATATGCTTGAGGAGTTAGAACCGGACGTATTAATATTAGATATTATTATGCCACATATGGATGGCTTAGCGGTTTTAAATTCATTACGTGATTCGGAAAGAGACAGTTATCCAAGTGTAATTATGTTAACAGCATTTGGACAGGAAGAAGTTATGAAAAAAGCCGTTGATACAGGAGCATCCTATTTTATTTTAAAACCATTCGATTTGGATAATCTCGCTGATCAAGTAAGGCAAGTACACGGCACAACGGCCCCTGCTGCCCGCACGAATATAAGAGCAAGTAATAAACAAAAAAGCAAGAAAGATTTGGAAGCCAATATTACAAGTATTATCCATGAAATAGGTGTACCTGCACATATAAAAGGATATATGTACTTACGCGAAGCAATTACAATGGTTTATAATGATATAGAATTGTTGGGTTCCATTACGAAAATACTTTATCCGGAAGTAGCTAAAAAATTCAATACGACGGCTTCGAGAGTAGAACGAGCAATAAGGCATGCAATAGAAGTCGCTTGGAGCCGTGGAAATATTGATTCCATATCCGATTTATTTGGGTATACCGTAAGTATTTCAAAGGCGAAACCAACAAACAGTGAATTTATCGCAATGGTTGCTGATAGATTGAGATTGGAGTATAAAGTTGGCTAATTTAAAAACAGTTACTGAATTATGAGCATAATTCAGTAACTGTTTTAGTTAAATTAAAAACTAATTTAGATAAAGTTGCCTTTTTCATCAACAAAAAATGCGTCATATAATGACTGGATCGCTCTTTTTAAACCTTCTGCTTTTATTGCGAACATCATGGAAACTTCCGATGAACCTTGGTTTATCATTTCTATATTTACTAAAGCTTCACCTAAAGCAGTTGTAGCCTTTTGTGCAAGACCGATTGTTTCCTTCATCCCTTCTCCCACAATCGCGATCATCGCTAAGTCATTGTGAATGGAAACCGTATCCGCCTTAAGCTCCGTTTTAATTCGTTCTAAAATAATTTCCTTTTTTTCTTCGGTCAGCTGTGTATCACGAATTATAACAGTCATATCATCTATTCCAGAAGGTGCATGTTCAAAGGATACATTTTCATCTTCCATAATCTGAAATAGCTTTCGACCAAAGCCAAGCTCACGGTTCATTAAATATTTACTAATGTAAATGCTCGTAAATCCTGTATCACTGGCAATTCCAACGACACAATTATAACTTGGTGTTTTTTCGGAAACGACCATCGTTCCCCGTGCACCCGGGTTATTTGTATTTTTTATACAAACCGGAATTCCTTCATTAAAAGCTGGAACTAAAGCTTCATCATGGAAAACAGAAAAGCCGGAGTAGGAGAGTTCTCGCATTTCACGATAAGTTAACGTTTGTATCTCTTTTGGGTTGTCAACGAATGTTGGATTAACCGTATAAACAGAATCAACATCCGTAAAATTCTCATATAAAGATGCTTTTACACCAGCAGCTACAATAGAGCCTGTTATATCTGAACCGCCTCTGGAAAAAGTGGCCAAATGACCATTTTTTGTGTATCCAAAAAAACCCGGAATAACTAGAATACCGCTTTTCTCGCGTAGAGTATATAATTTCGAAAAACTTTCCGGAAGAATTTGTGCTCCAGCTGGATCATCTTTTACGATAATGCCAGCTTCTTTTGGATTAACATATTGGGCATCCAATCCCTGAATCCGTAAATATTCACTTAAAAATTTAGCTGAACTATCTTCACCAATTGCTTTAATATTGTCTAACTTTTCTTGTTCAGGTAGATCATTTGCTATAATTTGTTCAAGAGATTTTTTTATATCATCAAGAAGTTTTTCTGATATATTTAGGCCTTTCACTATTTCAGTAAAACGATCCATTACCGGATCAATATACGCACTCATATTATCTGTATTTTGTAATGCAGCTTCAGCAACTTGAATTAACATATCCGTTACTTTTACATCCTCGGAATTTCTTTTCCCAGGAGCTGATACGATAATAATTTTCCGTTCTGGATCATCTTTGATAATTGCTCCAACCTTTTTTAATTGTGTTGCACTTGCAACGGAGCTGCCTCCAAACTTTGCGACTTTCATAATTTTTAAATCCTCCAATTGATTTGACAATTTACTTTTAAAATAAATCATACCACATAATGGCTAAAATAGTTAGTGGTTTTATAAACAAATTGACTAATATCGTGTACTTTTTTTATATATGTTGTAAGAATGCCGAATAGCATATAACCATGGAGAATTAGTAAATAAACGATAACACGGCACGCACATCATGAGTGGCTTTATTAAAAATAAAAAAGATGGTATTATCCATCCTTTGTATTGTTGTTATTTCTTTTTTTATATAATTGCTTTTTCTTGTCTCGATGTAAGATAAATCCGCCAATGAAACTTAGTCCAATTGCAAACAACAGAAATCCAATGAAAAATTGTAACCCCAAATGAAAAAAAATAGTATATAATTCCCCGAATAATGAATCCCGCATTAATTTTATACCGTAGGCTCCAATTACGCCAGGAATGAAAAGTATAATAACTGCAATAATACGCGCCATATAATTAGCTTTCTCCTTTTACAGGTAGTATGTACGTTCCTTATTATAGCAAATTCAGGAACAAAGAAAAAACAAATGATTCAAGTAACCAATAGAAGACGATTATTGCTAAACTTTGCAATTTAACGTATGATAAACAAAAAGTGAACGCAATTTATTGCAGGGTGATAAAAATGAAACATATTATATTTATAGGTGCCGGTAATAAAAGTACTGCCCTTATGGAGTTTCTAATTAAATCAAAACGTGTAAAAATAAAAGCTGTAATAGATTCTGAACTACATGCACCAGGTATTGCATTTGCTCTAAATAAAAATATCCCTGTGGACAGTGATTGGAAAAAATGGATAACTAAAGATATCGATGTGATCATTGAATCAACTGGAAATGAGTCAACTATTAAAGCATTAATGGCGAATAAAAGTAAACATACGCACGTCATACCGGCTGTTCTAACAGATAGCTTTTATGACTTACATATTAAAAAGAAATCTGTGGAAGAACAGCTAGAACTTCAAAAAATTAACCGTGATTTAATATTAAACAATATTCGAGATGGCATGATTGTTACAAATGAACAAGGTATTATTACATTTATTAATAAGCGCGCAGAAGAAATCACAGGCTTTATAGAAAGTGGTGCGATCGGCAAAGATATTACCGAGGTGATTTATAACTCGCGCTTGCCTCAAGTATTGAAAAGTCGGCGTAAAGAAGTAAATCAAATGCTTCAGTTAAAAAATGATAAAAAAGTTATAGCGACGAGAGTTCCAATAATCAACGGAAATGATCATTTACTTGGGGCTTTCGCAATTTTTAAAGATATTACAGAAGTAGTCAATTTGGCAGAAGAGAATACCGATTTAAAAGAGATTAAAATGATGCTCGAAGCAATCATTTATTCATCAGACGAAGCAATAAGTGTCGTAGATGAAAATGGGAAGGGGATTATGATTAATCCTGCTTATACGAGAATTACAGGTTTGCTCGAAAAAGATGTAATAGGAAAACCGGCAACTGCAGACATTTCCGAAGGTGAAAGTATGCATTTAAAAGTTCTGCAAACAAGAAGACCTGTACGCGGAGTTAAACTGAAGGTAGGGCCAAAAAAGAAAGAGGTACTTGTAAATGTTGCTCCTGTAATTGTTAACGGAAAGATTAAAGGTAGTGTCGGTGTTATTCACGATGTTTCTGAAATTCAATCGTTAACAAAAGAATTAGAAAGAGCGCGGCAAATTATTCGAAATTTGGAAGCGAGATATACATTGGATGATATAATTGGTACTTCACCTGAAATAAACCTTGCAATCGAACAAGCAAAAGTTGGTGCGAAAACACCCGCTATTGTCCTACTGCGAGGTGAATCGGGTACAGGAAAGGAACTTTTTGCTCACGCAATCCATAATGAGAGTAATCGTAAGCATCACAAATTTATTCGTGTGAACTGTGCAGCGATAGCAGAGTCGATTTTGGAGAGTGAATTATTCGGATATGAAGAAGGAGCATTTACTGGAGCTAAAACAGGCGGTAAAAAAGGATTGTTTGAAGAAGCGAATAATGGGAGTATTTTTCTTGATGAAATTGGTGAATTATCATTGTCCATGCAATCGAAATTACTTCGTGTGTTACAGGAAAACGAAATTTTACGTGTAGGTGGAACAGTCCCGATTACATTGGATGTCCGCATAATCGCAGCGACCAATGTGAACTTAGAAAAAGCGATTATGAATGGAACATTTCGGGAAGATTTATATTATCGAATAAATAGGCTTCCTGTTACAATCCCTTCCTTAAGAGAGCGAATTTCGGATTTAGCTCAATTGACAGAGCATATTATCGAAAAGATAAACCGGGATTATGGAAGAAATATACAAAGCATCTCACATGCTGCCCTTCTTCACTTACAAAACTATCATTGGCCGGGAAATATACGGGAATTAGAAAATGTCATTGGGCGGGCGATGATTTATATGGATATGAATGAAGAAATAATTGAAGAACACCATCTTCCCAAGTTAAACGATAATGTAAAAACAGATCAATCAAAGCGTATCCCGGATGCGGAATCAGTTGCAGATTTAAGCCTACAGGAAGCAATTGATTTTTATGAAAAAGAATTTATATATGAAGTGTACAAAAAGAATAATTTTAACAAAACACAAACTGCAAAACAACTCAATGTATCGATCCGAAATCTATACTATAAATTTAACAAACATAATATTGAAAAAAATAGCACGCAATAACTTGCGCAATTGAACATTTTTGCATGCTGATTAACGGTCTGCCACTGAAAGAATCCTGACGCAACCTCGCTTTAGACATTGGCATGAATGTTGCATGTATTATTTTTAGTAGGGAAACGAAATGATTCAATTTAATGACTATACGAGATATAAATGAAAATAACTTTAATGGGAGGTACAACTTCATGGAACTATTTTCGTATATGGAAGAAGATGATTATGAACAGCTCGTCATTTGTCAGGATAAAAGCTCTGGATTAAAAGCAATTATTGCGATTCATGACACGACACTTGGACCCGCACTAGGTGGAACACGCATGTGGACATACAATACTGAATCGGAAGCAATAGAAGATGCACTTCGATTGGCAAAAGGAATGACATATAAAAATGCAGCGGCTGGTTTAAATTTAGGTGGAGGTAAAGCGGTTATTATTGGAGATCCAAGAAAAGATAAAAGTGAGGCGATGTTCCGAGCCTTTGGCAGATACATTCAAAGCCTGAATGGCCGTTATATTACAGCTGAGGATGTTGGCACGACCGAACAGGATATGGATCTTATACATATGGAAACAAATTATGTGAATGGTACTTCAACAGTTGCTGGTTCTTCCGGGGACCCTTCACCAGTCACCGCTTATGGCATATACCTTGGAATGAAAGCCGCAGCAAACGCCGCTTTCGGTTCCGATATTTTACGTGATAAAACAATCGCAGTACAAGGTGTAGGTCATGTAGCTTATACGCTGTGCGAATATTTACATGATGAAGGAGCACGGCTTGTCGTTACCGATATAAATGAAGCAGCAGTGAAACGTGCGGTAGATGCATTCGGTGCAGTCGCAGTAGAACCAGATGATATTTATGATGTTGAGTGTGATATTTATTCCCCATGTGCATTGGGAGCTACAATAAATGATGATACAATTCCTAAGTTAACTGCAAAAGTAATTGCTGGTTCTGCGAATAATCAATTAAAGGCTAATCATCATGGAGACCTCATTCATAACAAAGGAATCATCTATGCACCTGATTATGTCATTAATGCAGGCGGTGTTATAAATATAGCTGATGAATTAAACGGTGTTTATAATCAAGAGCGAGCAATGAAAAAAGTACAAGCTATTTATGATAACTTGATGCGTGTATTTGAAATATCCAATAATGATAATATTCCGACTTATATTGCGGCTGACCGCATGGCGGAAGAGAGAATGACTGCCATAAAAAACGCTGGAAAACAGTTTTTGTCTACAGAGAAAAGTGTATTAACAAATAAATAATTATTCCAGTTGGAGGATAAGTATTTTGCCACACAAATATCGAACACTTGTTATTAACCCCAAAACAGAGATTACGAAAATAGCGGTTTTTGACAATGAAATATGTGTATTCGAACGATCGATTCAACATGGAAATAATGAATTAAAAAATTCTTATCAACTAATGGATCAAGTTAATTTTCGTAAAAAAAGTATTCTCGACCAATTGGATTATGAAGGGCTGAATCTATCCAAGCTCGATGCGATTTGCGCAAGAGGTGGATTATTAAAACCGATTAAAGGCGGCACGTATGAAGTAAATGATGAGATGATCAAAGATTTACAATCCGGTTTTAATGGTGTCCATCCTTCAAACTTAGGAGCAGTAATTGCAAAGCAAATCGCGGATGGATTAAATATTACTGCCTATATTGTAGACCCCGTCGTAGTAGATGAATTGGATGAAAAAGCTAGATATTCTGGCATTTCCGACCTACCGCGGAAAAGCATATTTCATGCATTAAATCATAAAGCTGTCGCCAGAAGAGCAGCAAATGAGCTAAATAAAAGATATGAAGAAACCAATTTGATTGTTGTTCATATGGCATCGGGAATAACTATTGGTGCGCATCAACGGGGAAAAGTAATAGATGTGAACAATGGCCTAGACGGGGAAGGTCCTTTTACACTAGAACGTGCAGGCACTGTACCTGCTGGAGACTTGATCGCATTATGTTTCAGTGAGCAATACAACTATAAAGAGGTTATGGATAAATTAGTCAGGAATAGTGGCTTAAAAGCCTACCTCCAAACCGACAATATTCATGATATTGAAAACGATATAGAAAATGGCAATCAACAAGTCAAAGAAGTATATGAAGCGATGGCATATCAAATTGCAAAGGAAATTGGTTCAATGAGTGCAGTCCTTTCAGGAAAAGTTGATGCGGTCGTATTGACGGGAGAGCTTGCATACGGAAAATTTCTAATCCAAATGATATCCGAGCGCATCAACTGGATCGCTGATGTACTTGTTTACCCTGGTGCAGACGAATTGCAAGCGCTAAATGAAGGCACATTGCGGGTATTAAAGGATATGGAACAACCAAAAACATATCCAACGAATCGCAAAATAAAGGAGTAATCACATATGACGAAAGAATATGATCTTGTTGTATTAGGCGGTGGTCCAGGAGGATATGCTGCTGCAATTCGGGCTTCTCAATTAGGCTTACAAACAGCGATTGTGGAACAAGATAAACTTGGCGGTACCTGTCTGCATTATGGTTGTATACCATCTAAAGCATTATTGCGAAGTGCTGAGGTTTATCGGCAAACAAATGAAGCAAGTTCTTATGGGATTGAAATAAATAATACTGTTGCTTTAAATTTTAAAAAGGTACAGCAAAGAAAAGAAAAAATTATTGACACGCTTCATCGTGGGGTTGAAGCATTAATGAAACAGGGGAAGATTGACGTCTACAAAGGAATTGGCAGGATTCTCGGACCGAGTATTTTTTCCCCCATGCCAGGCACCATTTCCATTGAATATGAAAATGAGCAAGAGAATACAATGATCGTTCCCAAGAACATACTTCTTGCGACCGGTTCAAATCCAAAGTCAATACCTGGACTTGCGGTCGATGGAAAAAATATTTTAGGCTCGAAGGAGGCGCTGGAACTGACAGAGTTACCAGCATCCATGGTAATTGTTGGTGGGGGAGTAATTGGCATTGAATGGGCATCAATGCTTTCCGATTTTGGTGTTAAAATAACTGTCGTGGAGGCTTCTTCTAACATATTGCCTAATGAAGATGAAGCAATCTCGAAAAAATTAGAAGCAGAATTAAGGAAAAAAGGGATTGAATTTATTAAAAATGCCCATATTTTACCGGATACACTAGAAGTAAACGAACAGCTGAAGATAAATTGCAGTGTGAATGAAGATACAAGGACAATACATACGGACAAGCTATTAATTGCTGTCGGCAGAGAAGCCAACGTAACAAATATTGGTCTGGAGAATACGGATATATTGATTTCGGACGGGGTCATTCAAACAGATGGCTTTTACCGAACAAAAGAATCCCATATATATGCGATAGGAGACTGTATCGGAGGCATGCAACTAGCACATGTTGCCACACAAGAAGGGGTTCTAGCAGCTGAGCATATAGCAGGACAAAATCCGTATCCGATTGAATACACCAATGTGCCACGGTGCATTTATTCCTTTCCAGAAGCAGCAAGTGTCGGTTTAACGGAAATGCAAGCAGTTGAGCAAGGATTTGAAGTGAAGGTAGGACAATTTCCTTTTCAAAACAATGGAAAGGCACTCGTATATGGTGAATCAGAAGGTTTTGTTAAAATAATTGCCGATGTAAAAACAAATGACATTATAGGAGTACATATGATTGGTCCTCATGTTACCGATATGATTTCCGAAGCAGGCCTGGCAAAAGTATTAAATGCTTCACCTTGGGAAATTACGCAGTCCATTTATCCGCATCCCAGTTTATCAGAAGTTTTTGGAGAGGCGGCTCTTGCAGTGGAAGGATTACAAATTCATGGGTAAGGAGAGAAACAAATCATGGCAGAAAATCGTCATACAAAATTAGGTTTAACTGATGACAAGGCATTAGACATGTATAAGACTATGCTGCTAGCTCGTAAAATTGATGAACGAATGTGGTTGTTAAATCGTGCGGGTAAAATCCCCTTTGTTGTATCTTGTCAAGGGCAAGAAGCAGCCCAAGTAGGAGCCGCTTTTGCTTTAAATCGAGAAGAAGATTATATCGCACCGTATTATCGAGATATGGGCATGGTACTCGCTTTTGGAATGACTACACAAGAGTTAATGCTGTCCGGATTTGCAAAGGGGGAGGACCCTAATTCCGGGGGACGGCAGATGCCTGGTCATTTTGGACAGAAAAAAAATAGAATTATTACCGGATCTTCTCCGGTGACGACTCAATTGCCACACGCTGTTGGGGTTGCGTTAGCGGCAAAAATGGAAAAAAAATCAATTGTGGCATTAACTACTCTTGGAGAAGGCTCAACCAATCAGGGAGACTTCCATGAAGGGTTAAATTTCGCTGGAGTTCATAAACTCCCTGTAATCACGATGGTGGAAAACAATAAATATGCCATATCCGTCCCGCTTGATAAACAAATGGCATGCGAACGAGTGGCCGACCGGGCGAAAGGCTACGGGATGCCGGGAGTTACAATTAACGGCAATGATCCACTAGCAGTTTACCAAGCAGTAAAAGAAGCGAGAGAAAGGGCAGTAAACGGAGAAGGCCCGACCTTAATTGAAGCAGTAACGGAACGCTTGACTGCACATTCCAGTGATGATGACCATCAATTTTACCGCCCACATGATGAACTGGAACTAGCGAAGCAAAATGATTGCAATATGACATATAGTACTTATTTAAAAGAAGTCGGAATATTAACAGAGTCAATTGATAAAGAAATGAATAAAGAACTGAATGATTTGATCAATCAGGCGACAGATTATGCAGAAAACGCAGCTTATGCAAGTACAGATTCTATACTGAACTATGTATATGAGGAGTAGGGAGGGAAGCGAACTATGGCAGTAAAAACATACATTAATGCAATTACAGCTGCATTAAGAGAAGAAATGCAACGTGACGACAAAGTATTTATCTTAGGTGAAGATGTTGGTAAAAAAGGCGGTGTATTTAAGGCTACAGAAGGTTTGTACGATGAATTTGGATCGGAGAGAGTGCTAGACACACCGTTAGCCGAATCAGCAATTGCTGGAGTTAGTATTGGTGCAGCAATGTATGGTTTGCGTCCAGTAGCTGAAATGCAATTTGCCGATTTTATTTTGCCTGCTGTAAATCAAATTATATCCGAAGCTGCGAAAATACGCTATCGTTCAAATAATGACTGGAGCAGTCCAATTACAATCCGAGCCCCTTATGGTGGGGGAGTAAGTGGTGGTTTATATCATTCACAATCGGTTGAATCCATTTTCGCCAATCAACCGGGATTGAAGATTGTAATGCCGTCCACACCTTACGATGCAAAAGGATTATTAAAAGCATCTATACGCGACAACGACCCTGTGTTGTTTTTTGAGCATAAACGAGCCTATCGTTTACTGAAAGAAGAAGTGCCCGAAGATGATTACATCGTGCCAATCGGAAAAGCAGATGTAAAACGAGAAGGAACTGACTTAACTATTATTACGTATGGATTATGTGTACATTTTGCTTCGCAGGCGGCAGATGCTTTGGCGAAGGAAGGAATCGATGTCCATCTTTTAGACTTAAGAACTGTTTATCCTTTAGATCAGCGAGCAATTATTGAGGCAGCCGTTAAAACAGGGAAAGTGTTATTAATTACAGAAGATAATAAAGAAGGGAGCATCATTGGCGAAGTGGCGGCTATTATTGCTGAAAATTGTTTATTCGACCTTGATGCCCCAATTAAGCGTCTAGCTGGTCCTGAAATCCCTGCGATGCCATATGCTGTTCCTTTGGAAAAACATTTTCTCGTTAATTTGGATAAAGTAACAGAAGCCGCTCGTGAGCTGGCAGAGTTTTAAATAATTGGAGGTGAACTTGTCATGGCAATTGAAAGTATTATGATGCCACAATTAGGCGAAAGTGTTACAGAAGGTACGATTAATACGTGGCTTGTAAAAGAAGGCGATACTGTTAATAAATATGATCCAATCGCTGAAATCATGACCGATAAAGTGAACGCGGAAGTTCCTTCTTCTTTTTCAGGAACAATAACGGAAATCATCGCACATGAAGGAGATACGATTCAAGTAGGAGCGTTGATGTGTTATATAGATGCAGAAACCTCTAAAGGGTCAAAAGAAAAGGAAAAAATAAAAGCAACAGAGGAAAAGAAAACACAAACGAACCTTGATAAACAACAGGACAACTCAATGAAAAATAGGTACTCGCCCGCCGTATTAAAAATGGCACAGGAGCATAACATTGATTTACTTCAATTAAACGGAACGGGAAGAGGCGGAAGAATTACCCGAAAAGACATGAATGAATATATACTCAATCAACATAATACAAAAACGGAAACTGAAGAAAAGCAAGAACTTAAACAAACTACGAGTCATAATGAAACACAAACAGGTGATGTTGAAATCCCTGTTAGTGGCGTACGTAAAGCGATCGCAGATAACATGGTTCGTTCTGCACAAGAAATTCCGCATGCATGGATGACCGTGGAAGTTGATGTTACTGACTTGGTAAAATTCCGAGATAAGCAAAAATCTTCTTTTAAACAAAAAGAGGGATATAATCTTACTTATTTTTCATTTTTTGTTCATGCTGTTGCAAATGCTTTAAAGGAATTTCCGCAGTTAAATAGTGTATGGGCAGGAGATAAAATTATTCAAAAGAACGACATTAACATATCAATTGCTGTCGCAAAAGATGAAGAACTATTCGTACCTGTTATCAAAAATGCGGACGACCGTAGCATTAAAGGAATAGCAAAACAAATAAATGATTTAGCTATATTGGCTCGCACCGGTAAATTACAACCGGAGCATATGCAGGGCGGTACAATTACCGTTAACAACACAGGTTCGTTTGGCTCCATCCATTCCATGGGAATTATAAATTATCCACAGGCAGCGATATTACAAGTTGAATCTATAGTGAAACGACCGGTTATAATTAATGAAATGTTTGCAGCAAGGGATATCGTTAATTTATCATTGTCCATCGATCACCGTGTTTTGGATGGGTTAATAGGCGGAAAGTTTTTAGCAAAAATAAAACAAACATTAGAAAATGTAAATGAAGAAACTACGACAATTTACTAGAAAGTGTATTATTTCCGTGGATGAGCTCAAATTGGGCAGTACTGCTGCAATTAGAAAAATTGAAATTGCATAATAAAGTTGGTAGAATAAAATTAGTTAACGAGAGGAATTTAATATAGAAGGGGTTGAATAAGGATATGGATTTTAACATGTTCATGAACGATGTAGTAGATGTTGCTCGACAAGACATGCGAGAAGCGGGCTACGAAGAAGTCAAAAGCCCTGATGATGTAGATAAAGCGTTGACGAGAGAAGGTACAACGCTTGTAATGATAAATTCTGTTTGTGGTTGTGCTGGAGGTGTGGCCAGACCAGCTGCTACGAACGCAATACATTATGACAAGCGACCGAATCATCTTGTAACCATTTTTGCCGGTCAGGACCGTGAAGCAACCGAAAAAGCACGTACTTACTTTGAAGGATATCCACCATCATCCCCGTCGTTTGCCTTTTTAAAAGACGGCAAAATTGTAACAATGATTGAACGACATGACATTGAAGGCTTTACTGCAATGGATGTAGTCGGTAAGTTACAGGGATTGTTTGATGAACATTGTGAAGAAATTTAAATAATAGAAAATTAAAAGTGAGACTGGCTCAGCATAGAGAGGGACAGTCTCATTTTCATCATAATGAATAATTTAGGTATTCTTTTAAGGGAGATTATGAATGTGAAGATTGGCTATCGAACAATTAAAACAGCAATTGGCACTCCGATTGCTATTTCGATTGCTCAATTATTTGGAGTAACCAATTTTGTATCAGCTGGAATATTGACAATTTTATGTATACAACCTTCGAGAAAGCGATCCGTCCTTAGCGCGTGGGACCGCTTTCTTGCATGTGTGTTGGCTATCGTGTTTTCTATCATCTTTTTTGAATTATTGGGCTATTCTCCGATTGTAGTAGGCGTTATGCTAGCCATATTTATACCTGTAACGGTTTACTTAAAAATAGCTCAAGGAATTACAACAAGCACGGTAATTACTTTAAATTTGTACAGTGCAGGCTCGATTCCGATTTCCTTTATACTTGATCAATTTCTTTTGATATTAATAGGTATTGGGACAGGATTACTTGTGAACCTATATATGCCCAGTTTAGATAAAAAGCTGAAAGAAAAACAAAAAAAACTTGAACAGAACTTCCAAGTTATATTACATGAACTTTCCATTTATATAAAAGAAGATTATATGGACTGGGATGGGAAAGAACTTACAGAAACGGAGAAATTACTCGAGGAAACAGATGATATGGTACAAGTCGATCGAGAAAACCATCTACTGCGTAATAATCACTCGTATTACGATTATTTTAAAATGCGGTCAAAACAATTCGAACTACTTCAGCAAATGCTTCCACTAGTAACGAGGATTAAAAAATCAGATTCTGCTGCTGAACAAATAGCTTCTTTTTTTGAACGACTATCAGAATCAGTTCATCCCGGTAATACTGCAATCCTATTTTTAGATGAATTAAAGGCATTACGTATTGCATTCCATGAAAAAGAACTACCGGCTACAAAAGAGGAATTTGAAACTAGAGCAAGTCTTTTTCAATTATTGCATGAAATTGAGGAGTATTTACTAATTAAAAAGAAATTTAAAAAAAGTGATGTTGTAAAGGGAAAGACTAAAAGGAAGATTCGCAATGAAGCCCGTACAAAGTAGGTTGATTTCTCCAAATTTATAGAAGACCAAACGAAAATGTCTGGTCTTCTCATAGTGGATGGGGGTCAAGTATTATAAGTCGTTAATCTAAATAATCTATTATAATAAGGCTATACCGCTTAAACCGGCAGTAAATAATGATAAGATCATGGCAATAACCATTATATAAACAACAATTCTTAAGCGGCGTTCGCGTTTTGATTTTCGTCTTGGAGTTGGATTTGCATTACTTTTCTTAGCCACGGATTATCCCCCTTTAACTATTCTGCTACTAATATTTTAGCGTTAATCAGCAAATAGAACAAGTATTTTTAAAAATCTTGTATGTTATTGTACATTTTGTTTTGAAAAGACATTTCTAGATATAGAAGAAGGGATCATATGAACAAAGCAAAAAAAATAGCACATATAGGTATTGCAGTTTTCCGTATAAAAGATGCGCTTCCATTTTATACAGAACAACTTGGGCTTGAAATTGAAAAAATAGAACTCATTGAAATACAACGTGTAAAAGTAGCATTTATTAAATTAGGCGAATCACGCATTGAATTATTGGAACCATTAGATGATAATTCAACTATTAGCCGTTTTCTAACTAAAAATGGGGAAGGCATTCATCACATTGCTCTAGAGATTGATCAAATTGAACAGCGTATATGTAATTTAAAAAGCAATGGATTTAAACTGGTGAATCATACTCCAGTAACTGGAGCTAACAATAGTAAAGTCGCTTTTCTCCATCCACAAACGACAAACGGTGTACTTTTTGAGTTATGTCAATCGATGGAAAAAGAATAAATTCATACATTCATGGAAAGTTACAATACATGTTGACATGATAAGAGAAGGGAAACATTGACCATGCTGAAAGTAAATGAAACACGATTGATCAATGAATTTATGGAAATTGTTCAAATTGATTCAGAAACAAAACAGGAAGAAAAAATGGCGGACATTTTAAAGCAAAAATTTACTGAACTAGGGCTTGAAGTAATAGAAGATGATAGTAAACACCAAACTGGTCATGGTTCAGGCAACCTTATATGTACATTAAAAGGAAGCGACAAAACTATCCAACCTATTTTTTTTACAGCTCACATGGACACCGTAAGCCCTGGGAAAGGAATTACACCTGCGATTAAAGATGGTTACATTGTTTCCGATGGGACGACAGTACTTGGAGCTGATGATAAAGCTGGAATAGCTGTAATACTTGAATTGATTCGTATCTTAAAAGCGAGTGACATGTCTCATGGAGATATTCAATTTATTATTACAGTTGGTGAAGAATCAGGGCTAGTGGGGGCGAAATTCCTTGATCCGTCATTAATTACAGCTCAATATGGCTACGCACTTGATAGTGACGGAACTGTAGGAGACATTATAGTATCAGCACCATCTCAAGCAAAACTGCTAGCCAAAATAATGGGTAAAGCAGCACATGCAGGCGTTGCTCCGGAAAAGGGTATATCCGCTATTACGATTGCAGCAAAAGCAATTTCTCGTATGCCACTGGGACGGATTGATGAAGAGACTACCGCCAACATTGGCTATTTTAGAGGTGGGCAGCAAACCAACATTGTTTGTGACTATGTAGAAATTTTGGCAGAAGCAAGATCACTTAATCGAAATAAATTTGATAAGCAAGTGAATGAAATGACAAAAGTTTTTAAACAAACAGCATCCCATTATGGGGGATCTGCTGATGTGGATATACAATTTATGTATCCTGGTTTTAATCAGCAAGCTGGAGACACGGTTGTAGAAGTTGCACGACAAGCGGCAAACGCAATTGGGCTAAATAGCAAGCTGTTAAATAGCGGGGGTGGCAGTGATGCAAATATTATATCCGGACATGGAATTCCAACCGTCAATTTAGCGGTAGGCTATGAAGAAATTCATACGACGAATGAACGTATAGCTATTAATGATTTAGTGAAACTAACCGAGTTAATCGGTTCCATTGTAAAACAAACAGCGGAAGTAAAAAACGCATCGTCCAAACAATAACCAAACGTAACTTTTGCATTTGTAATAGGTGGATGGTGATTTGGTAGTGCAGAGTCGAAAAGGGTGATCACAATAATTCAATCAAAAAAACGACGTATTATTCTTCATATTGACATGAATTGTTTTTATGCTTCCGTTGAACGGATTTACCATCCTGACCTTAAAAATAAACCTATAGCAATCGCCGGTAATCCTGAAGAAAGAAAAGGGATAATCGTGACGAGCAGTTATGAAGCGAGAGCTAAAGGGGTGAAAACAACTATGCCGTTATGGCAGGCGATGAAGTTGTGCCCCGATTTGATCGTCTTACGTCCAAATTTTGACCGTTATCGTTCAGCTTCGGAAAAGCTATTCAAAATGATGAGAGAAATTACACCTTATGTTCAACCAGTATCAATTGATGAAGGATATATGGACATTACAAATATCCAATCCGATCCACTAGAGACAGCAAAACTGCTGCAAAAAAGAATGTTACAAACGCTTGATTTGCCTTGTAGTATTGGCATTGGTCCTAATAAATTTTTGGCAAAAATGGCTTCTGATATGAAAAAACCTTTAGGAATAACAGTATTGAGAATTCGGGATTTACCACAAAAGATGTGGCAACTGCCGATTGAAAAAATGTATGGGGTAGGAAATAAGACAGCTGTTAAACTGCATCAAATCAACATAACAACAATAGGTGAATTAGCTAAAGGCGATGTGTATCAGCTTTCACAACTGCTTGGGATTAACGGCGAAAGGTTGAAAAACCGCGCAAATGGTATCGATTCTAGACCTGTTGATCCGGAGGCGGTCCATGACTTTAAAAGTGTGGGAAGTTCTCAAACATTGCCGTTCGATACAACCGATGAAAACGAGATCCGCACGCAACTTGATCAATTAGCTTCCAAAGTGGAAAAACGATTACAACGTCGGAATGCTGTTGGACTTACCGTGCAGCTTATGATTAGATACAGTGACCGAAAAACGATCACTAGAAGTAAAAAGCTGAATGAGTATATACAAGAGAAAACAAAAATTTTGTATGTAGCAATGGATCTTTTTTATCAACATTGGAACTTAGAACCAATTCGATTGTTGGGAATTACGGTCCAAGACGTTGCTGAAAAACATAAAGTTACAAAACAGCTCGATTTATTTTCATTTGAAAAAGAGATTGAACGGGATAAACTGCAATTAACAATTGACCAACTGACAAAAAAGTACGGAAAAAATGTGTTTATTCCATTTAAAAAATAAAACGGATGATGATATTCATTTACATAAACTACAGTCATGATATCGGTTTTAGTAACAGTATGTTTAGATTTCAACAGTAAGAAAGTCATGTGCTAATATTGTATTCGGGAAAAGGGTTCTTGCTTCTTCCAATAAAACAGAAAAATCTTTCTGCTGATAACGCGATGACACATGGTTTAAAACCAGCTTCTTAACATGGCTATCTTTAGCTAACTGAGCAGCTTCTGTTGTAGTGGAATGGAAGTATTTCCTCGCTAAGTCCGCCTTTGTTTTGCTAAATGTTGCTTCGTGTATAAGTAGATCTGACTGTTGAACGAACGATTCATGGTTATTGGAATACCTCGTATCTCCAAGGATGGTAATGATTCTTCCTTTCTTAGTCGGACCATGGAAAGGGGATGTGTTCAGTTTTTGACCATTCGGCAACGTAACTTCTTCCTTGTTTTTTATTTCTGTGTAAATGGGCCCCGGAGGAATACCAGCTTTTTTTAGTCGTTCCACCAATAATGATCCTCGTTTATCTTTTTCAACAATCCGAAAACCAAAGCTTTGAATACGATGATCAAGTTCTTTACAGTAAACAATGAAATAATCATTTTCAAAAACAATTTCATCTGACAATTCGATGACATTCATTGGATAAGATGTATGTGTATCACTTAATCCCAGGCTTGTTTCGATATAGGTTTTAATTCCGGGAGGTCCGTAAACGGTCAATAAATCATCCCCTCCCAAGAAAGATCTGCTACTCAGAAATCCAGGAAGTCCAAATAAATGATCTCCATGCAAATGGGTAATAAATACTTTATTTATCTTTGACGGTTTCACATGTGTATGTAGCAATTGATGCTGCGTTCCTTCACCACAATCAAACAGCCATACACTATTTATTTCCTGCAGAAGCGATAACGCAAGAGATGATACGTTGCGTTGTTTAGATGGAACGCCTGCACCTGTACCAAGAAAAGTAATCTCCATAATGAACAATCTCCTTATTCATGTTTGTTTTCCATATACAACTGGCGATTTATTAGACCGCGCTTCGGTACATCCGTAAATATCCCATCACAACCGTATTGAAAACATTTTTGCATATGTGCCATTTTATTTACAGTATAAACCCGAACCGGCATTTTATGTTTTTGGCATTGTTTAATGAACTTTTCGGATACTAGACGATACTTAATGTGTAATGCATCGGCGCCAAGCCTTTTTGCGTAGTTTATAAGTGACCTCTTGCCTTTTGAGGTTAAAAGGGCAATTTCCATTTTTGGATCGATTTGTTTCAGTCTCATTACACTTTTCGGATTAAAACTCGATAACGTCGTACGGTTTTGCACCTGAAAATGATTGACCATTTCACAAATAATGTTTTCAATGTAACAGTAATCAATCTTATTGTTTTTAAGCTCAATATTTACTAACAAATTTTTATGGCGCACCCATAACAAAAATTCTTCCAAGGACAATATTTTAGTACCGGCATATTGATCGGAAAACCAGCTTCCCGCATCAAATATCTTTAGCTCTTCCAATGTATAATCCTTGATATACCCTATACCGTCGGTCGTACGCTTTAAGTGTTCATCGTGCATGAGTACGGGAACGCCATCTTTTGTTAAATGCACGTCAGTTTCTATGCCCTCCGCTCCAATTTCATATGCCAATTGAAAAGCAGGTAGCGTATTTTCCGGAGCTTCGTGACTAGCCCCTCTGTGGGCAATAATTTTCGTTAACATTGTAACACGTCCTAATAAAATAAGTGAAATGAAGTATCTATTACAAGTATACCTGTTTTTTTCTTTAATATCGTATGATTGAATAATAAAGCTTGATACAATATCGAAAATTGATGAGTCGCTTTTGAATTTCATCTTATGCTATAATGACATCAGAGATAGTTCAAGGGTTTTGGAGGATGGAATATGTCAAAACATACACCTATGATGAAGCAATATTTACGTATAAAAGCGGAACATCAGGATGCATTTCTTTTTTTTAGGCTTGGTGACTTCTATGAAATGTTTTTTGAAGATGCAATAAAAGCATCACAAGCACTTGAGATAACGTTAACGAAACGCGACTCAGGCCAGAAAGAACCGATACCAATGTGTGGCGTGCCTCATCATTCAGCCGAAAACTATATAAAAACACTCGTGGAGCAAGGGTATAAAGTAGCTGTTTGTGAACAAGTAGAAGATCCTAAGGAAGCGGTAGGGGTAGTTAAAAGAGAGGTTGTCCAGTTAATTACACCAGGAACTGTTATGGAAAGTTCTATGCTTGACGATCGTAAAAGCAATTATATCGCCAGCTTAAGCCATTTCCAGGATGGCTCATATGTTATTATTTACAATGACTTATCTACTGGTGAAAATAGTGCAATTATATTCACAACGGGCTGGGAAGCGATTATTCATGAATTGTATAATAGATCCATTAAAGAAATCGTCATTTCGCCTGACTTTCCGGAACAATTACAGGTTCAATTGCAAGAAAAGTTGCATGTCACACTCTCTTACCAAAAAGAGGTAGATTTTACAGCTGAATACAGGAGTCTTTGCGATAATATTAATGATGAGCGTATTATGAAAGCTTTCAGCCGCTTGTTAAACTATATTCAGCATACACAAAAAAGATCTTTAGACCACCTGAAACCAGCGGAAGTAATTGAATTAAAAGACTATCTTTCATTGGATATGTACTCGAAACGGAATCTGGAACTAACAGAATCTATCATGCAAAAAGGAAAACATGGGAGTTTATTATCTGTATTGGATCATACTGTAACTGCTATGGGTGCAAGGATGCTACGCAAATGGATTGAACGACCCTTATTGCATTTACAGCTTATAGAGCAGCGACAAAATATTGTGGAATCCTTTTATAAAAATTTTATTGAGAGAGACCAGTTACGAGAAACATTAAAATCTGTGTATGACTTGGAACGATTGTCTGGAAGAATTGCATTCGGAAACGTGAATGCACGTGATCTAATCCAGTTAAAACAATCTTTAGAGAAAATACCAGAAGTTAAATTAGTTTTACAACAATTTTCCTCCTCTCATTTACAAGAATTATATGAACGGTTGACATTGCCAGATCATGTGTTGGCGTTGTTGGAAAGTAGTTTAATAGACAACCCGCCAATCTCAATAAAAGACGGTTCCATCATTAAGGACGGTTTTAATGAGCAATTGGATACATATCGTGATGCATCAAGAAACGGAAAAAAATGGATTGCTGAACTCGAACGAAAAGAAAAAGAAGAGACAGGCATTAAATCGCTAAAAATTGGATATAACCGGGTGTTTGGTTATTTTATTGAAATTACAAATGCCAATAAACATTTAATACCAGAAGGAAAATATGAACGAAAACAAACATTAGCGAACGCAGAACGGTATATTACGCCTGAATTGAAAGAAAAAGAACAATTGATTTTGGAAGCAGAAGAAAAAAGTGTGGAGCTGGAATATAATTTATTCATTCAAATTCGTGAACAAATGAAGGAGCATATCCCACATTTTCAGCAATTAGCTGCTACTATTAGTAAAATCGATGTGCTTCAATCGTTTGCCGCTGTCAGTGAGACAAATGATTACATTCGCCCCACCTTCGACAGTCAGGAGCTTCATATAAAAAAGGGTAGACATCCAGTTGTAGAACAAGTTATGAGTGACGGGGAATTTGTACCGAATGATATTGTGTTGAATGAAGAAAAGAATATGCTTTTAATTACCGGGCCGAACATGTCAGGTAAAAGTACATATATGCGTCAATTGGCACATACGGTGATCATGGCACAAATTGGTTGTTTTGTACCTGCAGAAAAGGCTAAACTGCTTTTATTTGACCAAATCTTCACCAGAATCGGCGCGGCCGATGACCTTGTTGCAGGACAAAGTACATTCATGGTCGAAATGCTCGAAGCAAACCATGCTATCAGTCATGCGACAAATCAGAGTTTAATATTGCTTGATGAAATCGGACGAGGGACAAGTACTTATGATGGAATGGCTCTAGCACAAGCTATTATTGAACATATTCATGATCATGTAGGGGCAAAAACTTTATTTTCAACTCACTATCATGAATTAACTACATTGGAAGAATCAATGAAGCGATTAAAAAACGTACATGTTCGTGCGGAAGAATTCGAGGGGAATGTTGTATTTCTACATCAAATTGAAGAAGGTGCCGCCGATGAAAGTTATGGCATTCACGTGGCCAAACTCGCCGATTTACCGCAATCTCTAATTGATCGCGCAAATAAAATATTAACGCAATTGGAAAACACTGAAAAAGTTAGTTCTTCGGAGAACAATGAAGCGGACGAAGCAGGCCAGTTAACTTTTTTTGCACCGGATCCAAATGAAAAAGACGCCCTACCATCGGGAAACAAAGTGATTCGTGAACTTAAGAAAATTAATTTATTTGATATGACTCCACTTGAAGCGATGAATGAATTAAATCGTTTACAAAAACTTGCCCGTAATAAACAGTCTTAAAGAAAAGCGCAAGCGCCCTGCTTAGAAACGTAGCGACTGCGCCAGCTCAAAGCTGGTGGTTCGATGTTGCCACGCAAAGTGGCGGTTTTAATCGAACATTCCAAACTATCCTAGATAAAGGAATCATGCCCCTGCAAAAGGGGTATGCCAACGTTGGCGCGGGAGGGCGTATTTAGTTGGCCCTCCTTTACCTGTGCGAATCGATGATAACTTTCACCCAAGGGCATAAGGGCGACTAAGCCTCTGTCTAAAGCCAATCGGCAAGTCTTCTTTATCGTAAGGCGCTGCGGGAAGTCGCCTAGTTTCTGGGCTGGCAGGCTTAGAACGCCACGTCCTGTGGCGTCGCCTGGGACTGCGCGTAAATGCTCGCCCCACCGAAAAGATTTGCACTAGAACTTCCTGTACGTCGAAGCTAGACAGCTATGCGAAAAATTTATACTTTCTTACCTCTTAAAGAAAGGGTTGTTTACTTTGAAGATCATCCAACTCCCAGACATACTTGCAAACAAAATCGCGGCGGGAGAAGTCGTGGAAAGGCCTGCTTCTGTCGTCAAAGAATTAATCGAAAACAGCATTGACGCAAATAGTACATGGATTAAGCTTGACATTCATGAGGCAGGGCTCAAGCAAATAAAAATTATTGACAATGGAGAAGGTATGACAGCGGAAGACTGTGAACGCGCTTTTTTAAGGCATGCCACGAGTAAAATAAAGCGAGAGGCAGATCTCTTTCATGTTAGATCACTCGGTTTTCGCGGAGAAGCATTAGCCAGTATTGCTTCCGTCAGTAAGCTATCTGTTAAAACATCTCCCGGAAATCAGGCAAGTACGTATTTGACCATTCATGGGGGAAATATCACCGAAAGGAAGAAGGCAGATGCTCGTCAGGGAACAGAAATAACGGTACGCGATCTATTTTTTAATACACCTGCCCGTTTGAAGTATATGAAAACAATTCATACGGAGCTTTCACACATAACAGATGTCATTAATAAATTAGCTTTGGCACATCCTGAAATACGTTTTGAAGCAACTCATAATAATAAAAGTTTATTTCATTCCGCAGGTACAGGAGATTTATTACAAGTAATCGCAAAAGTGTACGGTATGAGTGTTGCTAAAAAAATGCTTCCCGTCTCGCAAACTACATTGGATTTTACTATTACAGGTTATATCTCAGTACCGGAAGTAACAAGAGCATCTCGTTCGTTTATTTCAACCATAATAAATGGGCGTTATATTAAAAGTTTGCCTTTAGTACATGCCATTAATCGAGCCTATCATACGTTGCTTCCGATTCATCGTTCACCTATTGTTGTTCTATCTATCGACATGGATCCCATTCTTGTAGATGTAAACGTGCACCCTACGAAATTGGAAGTACGTTTTAGTAAAGAAAGGGAACTTATTGACGCAATCGAATCGATGATCAAGAAAAAATTTCGTACCGAAACGTTAATTCCGGAGCATAAAAGGGAAAGAACTGAAAAAGAAGAAACATTACAGCAATCATTTCATCTGCAACCACAGGTGGATGATCATAAGCAAAATTCAATGGATCCCGTTTCAGATGCCCAGATCATTAAGGATAACGTACCAACTTCATATCAGAAGACTAATACAATTAGTGAAGATTATAATGGGATCGTGAAGCCGCCTAACACATTCTATAAACAAGAAATAGACTTGGATTCAGATCATTCTATCGATCCTGTGTCTGGAAAAGAAGTTGATGATGAAACAGCAGATGTAAATGATATTCGCATCCCGCCACTCTATCCGATTGGACAGTATGAAGGAACTTATATATTAGCTCAAAATGAAAAAGGTCTATACATGGTGGATCAGCATGCCGCCCAAGAAAGAATAAAATATGAATATTTTAAAAAAGAATTAGCTACACCAAATAATGAATTACAACAGTTATTGATCCCTATGACGTTTGACTTTTCAAAACAAGAAACGATATTTATAGAAGAATATCACGATGTTCTTGAACAGGTAGGTCTCTTTTTTGAAAGTTTTGGCGATCAAGCCTTTATTATACGCTCTCATCCAAGTTGGTTCCCAACGGGTCAGGAAGAAGGAATCATTCGTGAGTTAATTGAGCAAATTATACGAAATGAAAAAATAAATATTGAATCAATACGTGAAGAATCAGCTATTTTAATGTCATGCAAACGATCGATTAAAGCAAATCATTATTTAAACAAAACTGATATGGAAAAACTTCTTGACGAGTTACGCTTGTGTTCAGATCCATTTACATGTCCACATGGGAGACCGATCATTATTCAATTTAGCAAATACGAAATTGAAAAAATGTTTAAACGAATTATGTAAATAGGTATAAATTGATTCACCTTGTACAAAGCTATTAAAAAAGTACCGAGGTGAATAATGGATAATCAAAAATTAATTAACTTCTTAAATCAACTGCTCGCTAATTCATTTGTTTTATATGTTAAGTTGCATCGATATCACTGGTTTGTCCAAGGAAGGCACTTTTTTCAGCTGCATCAAACCTTTGAAGAAATGTATACCGTGTTTGCCAAAGACGTCGACGATATTGCTGAGCGTATCTTAATGATTGATGGAAAGCCTTTTGCAACTATGATCAAATATGTAAAAGAGGCAAGCATCGAGGAAGCAAGCGCAGATGATAAAGAGAGTGAAATGATCTTACAACTAACAAATGATTATAAACAACTGATCGAAGAAATTAAACAAACAGGAATACCACTGGCATCAGAAAGAGGGGACGAGCCAACTGCCGACTTACTTATATCGCTGCAAATGAAGCTCGAAAAATATGTTTGGATGCTTCAGGCTTATCTCGCTTATGAATGAATAATAGTGACTTAGGGGAATACAAGTGAAAAAAACAGTAGTTGCAATTGTAGGTCCTACTGCCGTAGGAAAAACAACACTTAGCATTGAAATGGCAAAAGCATTTAACGGAGAAGTGATAAACGGAGATGCCATGCAAGTTTATAAAGGGATGGACGTTGGCACAGCTAAAATTACGAGTGAAGAAATGAAAGGGATTAACCATTACATGCTCGATATAATTCCACCGGATGAAGATTTTACAGCGGCTGATTTTCAGTATAATGTAGAAAAATATGTGAATAGTATTACAGCAAAATCTAAACTCCCTATCATTGTCGGTGGCAGTGGCTTGTATATACAAGCTGCAATATATGGATATAGCTTTTCGAACCATAAAAGAAATCCAGACTACACTGCGGAATTGGAACGTCTCGTTAATGAAAAGGGAGCTGAATATTTACATAACGAATTAAAAAGAATTGACCCACACCAAGCTCACAAAATTCATCCAAATAATTATAGACGCGTGATTCGCGCATTGGAAATCTATGAAACAACAGGCACCCCAATGTCAGATCATCATAAACATGAGAATAAGGAGCCGCTTTACAATATTTTTTTCATAGGATTAGAAATGGAACGGTCCATACTGTATAATCAGATTAATAAACGATGTGATCAAATGATCGCAAATGGATTGATTGATGAAGTAAAACTACTGTATGACAAAGGGTATGAAAAAAGCACTGCCATGAAAGCAATCGGATATAAGGAGTTTCTTTCATATATAAAAGGGGAACAGTCAATGGAAGATTCGATTGAATTATTTAAGCGAAACTCCAGAAGGTATGCGAAACGCCAGTATACGTGGTTCAAGAATAAGATGAATATACAATGGTATCCTATCACGCCTGATAACGCCTCTGAAAGTTTCCGAACAATTTTAAACGATTTAGCAGGAGTCGTAGGAGTTAAATAGAAATTATTATAACATAGATAGAAATAAGGAGGAAGCGATCATGGCCCAAGCGGTTAATATTCAAGATCAATACTTAAATCAATTGAGAAAACAACATGTACCAGTAACTGTTTTTTTGACAAATGGTTTTCAATTAAGAGGGATTATAAAAGCATTTGACAATTTTACCGTATTATTAGAATCAGATGGAAAGCAGCAACTACTTTATAAGCATGCTATTTCTACTTTTGCTCCGGTTAAAAACATTTCGATCGAAAGTGAATGAAGAGTTATAAAGGACACCTAGTACAGGTGTTCTTTTTTTACATACAAGTATATTCCAAATGAACGTATGAAGCTGAATGCAATGGATAGTTTTTTCATAAATGACTGATAATAAGCGGAGAAATTTTGTTTGTCTATCGTTATAAACGCTTTTCAAAAATTAACATGCATTGATGCATTATAGGCGATTGTCACAATTTTTTTCACCCCTGCGTATACTAAAATGACTGAGGGGTGATAAATTGAAAGCAGAAATGATTCATAACAAAAGCGGGCAAATTAATATTGTCTTTCATGAACCGTCAAGACGGTCTTCCGGTGAGCTTAAACCAATAAAAAACGATCCCTTTATTCATATAGATGAACAATTTTCAGCTTTTGTTGGAATGGAAGAACTAAAACAAACAATTAAGGAAATATATGCAACGATCGTCATTAATTCGAAACGGCAGCAATTTGGCCTGCATTGTTCCAATCAAGTTCTTCATATGTTATTTAAAGGAAACCCCGGGACTGGCAAAACTACGGTTGCAAGGAAATTGGCTCAAATTTTTTTTGAAATGAATATTTTGTCTAAGGGACATTTTATTGAAGCGGAAAGAGCAGATTTAGTCGGTGAATATATCGGACAGACCGCACAAAAAACTCGATCCATTATTGATAAAGCAATGGGTGGTATTTTATTTATTGATGAAGCATATTCATTAGCGCGCGGTGGAGAAAAAGATTTCGGAAAAGAAGCGATCGATACACTGGTAAAACACATGGAAGATCATCATAACGACTTTATTCTTATTTTGGCGGGATACCCCTATGAAATGGAGCGATTCTTAGTTCAAAACCCAGGATTAAAATCCAGGTTTCCGTTCATTTTAGATTTCAATGATTATGAAATTCATCAATTGATGGAAATAGCACAGCGTATGGCTGCAGAGAGAGAGTATGAGCTGACAACAGGAGCCATATTAAAGATTAAATCACATATTATGGAAAAAAGATCAGAAAGAAATTTCTCGAATGCTCGTTACGTTCGTAATATTATTGAGCACGCAATCCGAATGCAGGCGGTTCGTCTGTTACGTGAAAATAATTATACACTAGGTGATTTAACAAAAATATATGCATCGGACTTACAACTTTCAAAATTGGACAGTAAAAAACTCACATAAATGGATTAATTTTGTTATCATTAACGTAATCCAATAAATCGTACTATAAATACACATGTATAATACAGAAAGAGGTTTTATATACATGCCGGAGGAAAAAGTACTCATTATGGCAGTCAATAAAAACAATCAAGGAGATGATCAATTTAAGTCATCCTTGAATGAGCTTATTTCACTTTGCAACACTGCGGGTGGAAAGGTCGGCAAAATAATCATCCAGAACAGAAAGGAAATACACCCGGCAACGTATATCGGAGAGGGGAAAGTAGAAGAGATTAAACAAGAAATTGATTCGAATGAAATCGGATTGGTCATCTCCAATGATGAATTATCCCCAAGTCAAATTCGAAATTTAGGTCATTATTTTTCCGTACGACTAATTGACCGAAGCCAATTAATTCTTGATATATTTGCCCAGAGAGCCAAAACGAAAGAAGGGAAGCTTCAGGTCGAACTGGCGCAACTTGAATATTTACTACCTCGATTGCATGGTCAAGGAGCAATGTTATCTCGTCTTGGAGGCGGAATTGGAACAAGAGGTCCTGGTGAAACAAAGCTAGAAACGGACCAACGACATATTAGACGCAGAATTACGGATATAAAACGAAGGTTAAAAACGGTTGTTGAACAACGAAAACAATATCGTGATCGAAGAAAAACGAATAAGGTATTTCAGATTGCCGTTGTAGGATATACAAATGCGGGAAAATCTACCTTATTTAACCGCCTGACAAATAGCAGCTCTTTAGAAGAGAATAAGCTGTTTGCAACACTCGATCCGCTAACCCGGAAGATTCAGTTTCCTTCTGGGTTTCAAGCGTTGGTCACAGATACGGTTGGTTTTTTACAGGATTTGCCAACTGCCTTAATAGCTTCATTTCGTTCAACATTAGAAGAAGCAGCCGAAGCCGATTTCATATTACATATAGTGGATAGCTCGCATCCGGATCAAAACGAACAACAAAAAACAGTAGCGCAAATTTTAGATGATTTAAATGCAGCCACAATACCTGCATTGACTGTTTATAATAAAAAAGATTTATTAACCGGCGATTTTATTCCGATGAATCATCCATATATATCCGTCAGTGCTTTTAATGATCAGGATATGACGGATTTGCTTATAAAAATAGAACACTTATTAAAACAAACATGGCAATTATATACAATTTATTTAGCCGCCGACAAAGGAAAAGAACTACACTTATTGACAACCGAAACGATTGTGATTAAACGAGATTTTAATGAAGAAACAAACGAATATACAGTGCAAGGATATATGGCTCAAAATCATCCACTGCAACGATTAATAAAGGAGAACAGACAACGAAATGATTGATCAGATAGTAAATCAAGCTGAAACCGATTGTTTTACATTATATAATAAAATCAATACGCTTGTTGAAATAAACCAAGAAAAAGTTTTAAACGCTTTTAAAAACAACCGAATAGGTGACCATCATTTCCATTCAACAGATGGATATGGTTATGATGACTTGGGCAGAGATGGGATAGAATTATTATATGCAGAAGTTTTTGGTGGTGAAGATGCTCTTGTACGCCCACAAATTGTATCCGGAACACACGCTATTTCAACGACGCTGTTTAGTCTGCTTCGACCGGGCGATGAATTGTTGTACATCACTGGCGCACCTTACGACACGCTAGAAGAGGTAATTGGTAAACGCGGTAACAATGCCGGCTCTTTAAAAGATTATCATATAAAATATAAAGAAGCAGCGTTGAAAGAAGACGGCAGCATTGATTATAACGGCATTAAAAAAGCAATCTCCAGTACGACTAAAGTCATCGGAATTCAGCGCTCCAAAGGGTATGATGATCGACCTTCCTTTTCAATTAGCGAAATTGAAAAAATGGTTTCCTTTGTTAAAAAAATAAATGATAACATTATTGTTTTTGTCGATAATTGTTATGGTGAATTTGTCGAAACGAGGGAACCATTACATGTCGGTGCCGATATTATGGCAGGGTCGTTAATCAAAAATCCTGGTGGTGGACTTGTTCGTGCGGGGGGATATATAGCTGGTCGAAAAGATCTCGTTTTACAAGCCGCTAACCGATTGACAGCACCAGGCCTTGGCAAAGACGCAGGAGCTAGCCTTGACATGCTGCAGGAAATGTATCAAGGATTATTTTTAGCACCTCATGTTGTCGGTGAAGCTTTGAAAGGCGCTCTATTTACAGCCCGATTACTGGAGTTGGCAGGCTACAAAACAAAACCACATTATTTGGCAGAACGGACTGATCTAATCCAATCTGTTATCTTTTCAAATGAACGCCAAATGGTATCTTTTTGTCAGGCTATACAAGAAAATTCACCAATAAATTCATATGTACATCCGGAGCCAAGCGATATGCCAGGCTATGATGACAAAGTAATTATGGCAGCCGGTACATTTATACAAGGGTCAAGCATTGAGCTAACTGCGGACGGACCTTTAAAAGACCCGTATATCGCTTTTATTCAAGGCGGTCTAACCTATGCCCATGTGAAAATAGCAATAACCAATTCGGTTAAGCAAATGATTAAAAAGGGATTATTATCTGTATAAAGTTCTATATTACCAAAAGCTAGAATATGACTTCTAGCTTTTTGTGTGTTCACAAATATTATAGATTTGTTTTTTCGCGATATTATTTCTATTTGCTTTATGTCGGTCAAAGCTTATCCACTCTAGTGCGCGGCTTTGTTTAAGCGAACTACTATTTGCCATAACGTACTTTCTACTATATCAAAACTTATAAAGGGGGTTTTTGTCCTATTGCAACTTCCGATACAGACCAATTACAATACCTAAAATAGCCACATTATCATACAATAACGGTTCGAGATTACTATTTTCCGGTTGGAGACGAACATGATCTTTTTCTTTAAAAAACCGTTTAACTGTAGCCTCATCATCTTCTGTCATTGCAACTACAATATCACCATTTTTAGCGGTATTTTGTTGTTTAACGATTACCATATCACCATTTAATATACCTGCTTCAATCATACTGTCACCTTCAATTGTAAGTACAAATACATTGTCATCGGAACGGACTGTGGATGAAGGAACCGGTACGTACTCTTCAATATTTTCAACGGCAGTGATCGGAACCCCTGCAGTAACCTTTCCAATAAGCGGAGCATACATAGCTTCGTCCCGCGGTACGTGATTATTTTCTGAAGTATCAATTATTTCAATCGCTCTCGGTTTAGTAGGATCTCTTCGAATAAATCCTTTGCTTTCAATTCTTTCAAGATGACCATGGACGGTCGAACTGGATGCAAGTCCAACAGCTTCGGCAATCTCTCGTACAGAAGGCGGGTAACCTTTGGATTGAACTTCGCTTTTTATATAGTCAACAATCATTTGCTGCCTTTTTGAAAGTTTTGTCATTTTTTACACTCCCATACATAGATTAAGTTAGAACAAGTTTAGCATGGCAGAACAATAAACGCAAACGTTCGTTCTAATTCACCCTTGACAAGATCATTTGTTCTGTATTAGAATGAAAATATGCGAACAATCGTTCTTAAAACCTTTTAAGGAGAGTTGATCTTATGTTTGGTAAGATGACAAAAACAGATGCTTTTTATTTAATTACATTTGGAATAACATTAGTACTATTATACTTTACGATGGTTTCCAGCACCTATTAAACGTGATATAGTCGAAGGAGACTTACCATGCAAGCAATTATTTACTGCCGAGTGAGCACAAATAAACAAGAACAACAATCATCCTTGCGTAGACAAAGCCGGGAATTGCATATATTGGCACGACAATATGGCTTCCATATTGTAGATTGCATAGAAGAAAGAGCAAGTGGATATGAAATAGACCGTGATGGTATTTTTAAAGCACTCGATATTTTTACGAGCGGACAAGCAAATTGTTTACTTATTCAAGACGAGACAAGATTGGGAAGAGGCAATACGAAAATAGCGCTTTTTCATCAACTGCTCAAATTGAATATTCCTGTTTATACAGTAGTTGATCAAGGAACATTAAAGCTTTCGGAATCCGACTCGATGGTTCTTGAAATAGTCGGTATTGTAGAAGAATATCAGCGTAAGATTCATAACTTGAAAATTAAACGAGGTATAGAAAAGGCAATGGAAGAAGGATATGACCCAAGCAGAAATCTTACGAAGAGAAACCAATCTCCCGGTCGGCATAAAATCGATTTCCCATTGGATGAAGTACAGCGCCTGAAACAACAGCAATTAACATTTGAAGAAATAACGAGGATAATAAATGCAATGGGATATCCTGTCTCAAAAGCTACCGTACATCGGAGATATAAAGAATCTCAAAAAACTTGAATACATCGTCTTATAGAGGTAAAATTAAAAGGCAAGGACAAAATGTTCTTGCCTTTTTGTTGTTTGTGCTTGTTTTGGAGATTTCGTTGATTAATTTAAGTTATGTCGTATGTACATGTGTAGTACTTCATATATTAAACTTCAACTGATAACTGAAATTGCACGATAAGTTAAATAGAGGAGGCTCTATTGGATTGTTATCAAATGATAAGTTAAATAGAATTAATGAACTTGCGAGAAAAGCAAAAACCGATTCCTTAACTAAAAAAGAGAAAGAAGAACAAGCATCTTTACGAAAAGAGTATATACAAAATGTTCGCAGTTCATTTACAAATCAATTAAAGACCATGACAGTTATGGACAAAGAAGGGAACGACGTGACACCGGAGAAAGTTAAAAAACTACAAAAGAAAAACAAAAAAAATTGACTATTTATTTGTAGCAATGCTTTTTTAACGATAGAATATATGAATAGTTATTGGAGATTATAGAAGGGAAGATATTATGTCGAATAATATTACACAATTATCAATCAACACAATACGTACACTTGCTATTGATGCAATAGAAAATGCAAATTCTGGTCATCCGGGTTTACCAATGGGGGCTGCTCCAATGGCCTACACACTTTGGACGGAATTTATGAAGCAAAACCCGAAAAACTCAAAATGGTTTAATCGGGACCGCTTTGTATTATCTGCAGGACATGGATCCATGTTATTGTATGGCTTACTGCATCTATCTGGATACGATGTAACGATAGATGATTTAAAGCAATTCCGCCAGTGGAATTCAAGAACCCCAGGACACCCCGAAGTTCATGATACAGATGGGGTCGAAGCAACAACTGGTCCATTAGGGCAAGGGGTTGCAATGGCTGTAGGCATGGCAATGGCTGAGGCGCATTTAGCAGCAAAATACAATAAAGAAAACTTTCCTATCATTGACCATCATACATACGCCCTTGTTGGAGATGGGGACATTATGGAGGGCATTTCTCATGAAACAGCTTCACTTGCTGGCCACTTGGGTCTTGGAAAATTAATTGTACTTTATGATTCGAATGATATTTCCTTGGACGGAGACTTGGATCGATCTTTTTCGGATAACACAGAACAACGTTTTGAAGCATACGGTTGGGAAGTGCTTCGAGTGGAAAATGGAAATGATATCAGTGAAATTAACAAAGCTATAAGTAGAGCAAAAGAAAATACAACCCAACCTACTTTAATCGAAATAAAAACTGTCATTGGTTATGGTTCACCGAATAAGTCTGCTTCATCTGCTTCCCATGGAGCCCCTCTTGGTATGGATGAAGTGAAATTGACAAAAGAATATTACAAATGGACGCATCACGACTTTCATGTGCCAAATGAAGTTTATGCAGACTTCAAGGAAAAGGTAGGTGTGCATGGTGAGTCTGCTGAAAAGGAGTGGACGGAGCTATTTCATTCCTATAAACAGCATTATCCAGAACTAGCCAGTGAATTACAGCTTGCCATGAACGGTAATTTACCAGCTGGCTGGGAGAAGGATCTTCCTTCATATGAGCCTGAAGAGGATACTTTGGCTACACGAAAATCTTCAGGTGAAGCATTAAACGTTCTCGCCAAAAGCGTGCCGAATTTATTTGGTGGAAGTGCTGATTTGGCCGGTTCAAATAATACAACGATTAAAGATGAGGAAGACTTTACCAAAACCAACTATGCCGGTAGAAATATCTGGTTTGGCGTTCGTGAATTTGCTATGGGTGCAGCTTTAAATGGAATGGCTCTGCACGGAGGTTTGAAAGTATACGGTGGGACCTTCTTCGTGTTTAGCGATTACGTGCGCCCGGCGATCCGCTTGTCCGCTTTAATGAAAATGCCGGTTACTTACGTATTTACGCATGACTCAATCGCTGTTGGTGAAGATGGACCAACACATGAGCCGGTAGAACAGCTTGCATCTTTACGGGCAATGCCTAACTTATCGATTATCCGTCCTGCAGATGGCAATGAAACTCAAGCAGCTTGGCGACTTGCGCTGGAGGTTAAAGATAAACCGACAGCATTAATATTAACCAGACAAGCTTTACCAACCCTTTCCGGGACAAAAGAAAAAGCATATGAAGGGGTTAAAAAAGGTGCTTATATTGTAAGTGATGCAACAAATGACATACCTGATGCCCTCATTTTAGCTACTGGCTCGGAAGTTCAATTAGCTATTAGCGCTCAAAAAGAGTTAGCAGCTAAAAACATTGATACAAGAGTTATAAGTATGCCTTCATGGGATCGATTTAATGAACAAGACCAAGCCTATAAAGACAGCGTCATTCCACCAAAAGTTAAGGCTCGTTTAGCAGTTGAAATGGGATCACCTTTCGGGTGGGAACGCTATGTTGGCGATTATGGGAAAGTAATGGGAATTGATACATTTGGTGCATCCGGAAATGGGGCTACATTAATAGAAAAATATGGATTTACAACAGAAAATGTTGTACAAAGTGTACAATCGCTATTAAAATAAACTGTAGGCAGTCATTGACTGCCTTATCCATCTTTATTCATTCGACAAAACTAGTGCTATTAAATAACGTATTCCAACAATATTTTTAAAAAATATTTGTATAATACGTTGTAAGAGGAGGGGTTTTGTTGAATGAATATTATGTTTTTTGGATAAAAGAGCCATTTGCTTATCGGTATTTTGAAAAAGCTGACATTTTATTTCGATTTCTGCAACAATATGAACGCAGTGCACATGGACAAGACCTGGAGCAGCAATTTAACTACGTAACAAAAGCGTTCTCAAAACATATATTGCTGGACTGTATTAACAATTGTGACAAACGTTTAGACATACATATAAAAGATCATATCGTCTATATTAGGAAAGAAGAAACAACCATTGAATTACATCTTTTTGACCGATATTTAAAATTTTATTGCAGATCATTGCATGATGCAGAAGAAATTCTATTTCCAATACTCCGGTCTTTTAATCCATTTCTGTTCATCACAGGAACACATCCACCCAATTTTGGCTGGATTGCACCTTTTCTAACTAGTAATGACTTTACTAAAGATCAATTATTGTATTCTCTAACCTGATTTAATATAATGTAGTAGAGACAACACGAGGGAGGAAGTTTTTTAATGTTAAGTTGGATTTGGGTTGTACTAATTGCTGTCGCAGCGTTAATTGCCGGTGTTGCGCTCGGATTTTTCATCGCTAGAAAATATATGATGAATTATTTGAAGAAGAATCCACCTATTAATGAGCAAATGTTGCGTACACTAATGATGCAAATGGGGCAGAAACCATCGCAGAAGAAAATTAATCAAATGATGCGCTCCATGAATAATCAGATGGATAAACAGTAATTATAATATACGTGTAAACAAAACCACTTTTATGGATGAACTTCTTAAAAAGTGGTTTTAGTATGTACACAGATTGTAATTAAAAAGAGTCAGTTAATTGTCATACTAATACAACACTCTTCACCATGTTTTCTGTTAAAATAAGATACAGCGAATGTGGAAAGGATGAAATCTATGTCTGAAGTGAATGTTTTACTTGCTTTTGGTGCCGGGTTTCTTTCATTTATATCACCATGTGTATTACCACTCTTTCCAGCGTTTCTATCATATATTACTGGTATGAGTGTGAGCGAATTAAATGAAGATAACAGTAAACTTACGAAGAAGAGCTTAATTCATACGATTGTATTCTTACTTGGATTTTCAAGTATTTTTATTATGATGGGCTTTGGAACAACATTTGTAGCTGAATTTTTTAAAGTATACCAGGACATTATAAGGCAAATTGGTGCGATACTTATTACGTTCTTCGGTCTCGTCATTGTTGGGGTGCTGAACTTTCAATTTTTAATGAGGGACAAAAAGGTTACTTTTAAAAATAGACCTGCCGGGTTTTTTGGGTCGTTTATTATCGGTATGGCTTTTTCTATGGGGTGGACTCCATGTACAGGACCAATTTTAGTCTTTATCATATCACTTGCTGCCTCACACCCGGATCAAGGAATGCTTTTAATGATAAGCTATGCATTAGGTTTCTCTATACCTTTTCTAATTTTGTCATTTTTCACCAGCAAGCTTTCCTGGATTAAGAAAAACAGCTTGAAATTTGTTAAAATTGGTGGATATATCATGATATTTTTCGGTATTGCGTTATTTTTTGATTGGATGACAAAACTCACTTCATTTCTTGCCGGTTATTTTGGTTTTTACGGATTTTAATAGAAATTATTTGTGTTATATATTATGATAATAGTTATACACAAGCATAAGGAGAAATTAGAGTGAGTAAACCGAATGACTTAATTTTAAAAACAACAACTTCATTAATTGTATTTATTTTGCTAGGATTTGCCTTTTACTTACTTATGGCCGGACACAATTCGCCTGGCGGCGGATTTGTTGGTGGATTGACGACATCAGCTGCTATCTTGCTTATGTACATGTCGTACGGCAAGCATACAGTGGAAAAAATACTTCCAATCAACTTTATTACTTTAGTACCTATTGGGCTACTAATTGCAGTTTTAACTGGTCTAGGTTCATTGCTGTTTGGTGTTCCATTTTTGACTCAGACTTTTGGTCATATAACTGTTCCTTTTTTCGGAGAATTGGAATTGGCGACGGCCATGTTATTTGATATTGGCGTATTTTTAACTGTTTTGGGAACAACGGTTACAATCATATTGACCATTGCAGATGATCGAATTTAGTCTATTGATCATACACCTATTGGAGGAAGAATAGTGGCTAGAATACTAATTGTCGATGACGCTAATTTTATGAAAGTTACGCTTGAACACATTTTGCAGCAGGCAAATCATCAAATTGTTGGAAAAGCCAGTAATGGGGAAGAAGCAATTGAACTTTATACACAAACAGAACCGGATTTAGTTACGTTAGATATAACGATGCCGATTATGAATGGAATTGAAGCGATAAAAGCAATCAAACAAATAGACCCAGATGCAAAGGTGATTATGTGTTCTGCAATGGGGCAACAAAGAACAATTGTACAAGCAATTGAACTGGGCGCAAAGGATTTTATTGTGAAACCATTTGATGAAAACAGAGTACTGGAGACAGTAAATCGGGTATTAAATTGGACGGATGGATGAAGTTGTTGATGGAGTTCGAAAGAAGTGTGATTGCATGTTTTGGTTAATAGTAAGCACAATTTTTGCTGCGTGTATGGCTGTGACAATGATTTTTATACGATTGAAAGCCGCGCAAAAGCCTGCCTCCGTAAAGAAAATTATTTTACCGCCTTTATTTATGAGTACTGGTGCATTTATGTTTTTATTCCCTCCATTTCAATTAAAAGGTATAGAAGTAATTGAAGCACTTGGTATCGGTATGGTTTTTTCGATTTTTTTAATACGAACATCGAAGTTTGAAATACGCAATAAAGATATTTACCTAATTCCTTCCAAGTCATTTGTTTTTATATTATTTGGGTTACTTATTATCCGTATTGTTATTAAATTAATTATTGGATCTACTATTTCTTTAGGGGAAACAAGCGGGATGTTTTTTTTGCTTGGATTTGGTATGATTTTCACCTGGAGGATGGCAATGCTATACAAATTTTATAAACTAAAGAAAAAGGTTTCCGCTTATTCAATATAAAAATACGCCTTCCTATTATTGGATTAGGCGTATTTTTCACTTATTTTCCATTTGGTATCGCTTTTTCCAATTACTTCGGTAATCAGACTTTGACATGGCAAAGAATTGTTCATAAGGTGTTACGTCAATATGTTTTTCTTTTAGTTTTTTCCGCAAAAAGCGGTGATCACGTTTCGGCGTTGCAATAATATACCCTTCAATTAGAATATCCTGTGTTATTTGTTGTTTGTTTCGTTGCAGTGCCACCTCACCAACTTTACTTGCAATCGTTTGTCTTGCGACATCTCTGAACAGTTCAGGTACCGGTGCCACTAACTCCTCAAGTAATGCTTTTTCCTTCTCACGCCACATGTGCCGTGTTTCATTAATATAGTGGTGCTGCCAGTACATATCGGATTTTCCGTCCTCTTTCGGCAATTGCTTTAAAAATTTGCGGAACATAAAATAACCGCCAATTGCCATTAATCCAATTAATAAAAATCCCCAGAATATGATAAAGTAATCAATTAAAATTGACATCTACCCACCTATTTTCTTTTTATAAGTTAAAATTTTCATAAAGTTTTAAAGGATTCTGTTAAAAACGATTCCTTTTTTTTACCAATTATAGTAACATTACTTATAACTTCAATAGAAATTATCTCATATTAATTATAATACGGCAAAGTTATACATACAAGTGTCATAATCTTGTAGCAATCGACGTATACATAATAACAGTAAATAGGGAGGGATGAAAAATGAAGATAGACACTGTCGAAAATGATTTTACAAACCTTGCAACTCTACCGGATGTAATTCTTGAATGGCTGGAGAATACCAACACTGATATGATTTTATGTGTCGGAAATAATTCAGGTGAAATCTTGTTTGTCTCTCAATCAATTCAACATATACTCGGATACAATAAAGTAGACTTTCTTGGAAGGCAATGGCAAAACAAGGTTTCTGAAAAAACACTTTCGTATATATTGAATTTTTCAAAAGACAACTCCTCTACTAAAGATAAATCAAATACGTGGATCATTGGTAAAAATGGACAAAAAGTCTACTTAGAAGGTAGTTTGAAAAAAATAGTAGATCATACAAATAACACAACCTATGTAGTTGCTGCACTTAAAGATCTAACAAAACAACTAGAGGCGGATCGTGTAGTCATCCATTCTGAACAAATGGCTGTAGCGGGGCAACTTGCTGCAGGTGTCGCTCATGAAATAAGGAACCCACTTACGTCCATAAAAGGATTTTTACAATTATTACAAGCAGGTGTCAATCGAAAAGAGGAATATTATAAAATAATGATTGATGAAGTGGAAAAAATGGAATCGGTCACTTCAGAGCTCCTTAATATTTCTAAGCCTTTAACGGAAGATAAGCAAATTGAAACAATTGGACCAATGATAGAAGATGTTTTACTTTTATTAAAGTCACAGGCAACACTTAAGAATGTAGAATTTATATTTAAAGCAAACGATTCATATGATGTTTATTGTGATCGTTCACAAATTAAACAAGTGCTTATCAATCTTGTTAAAAATGGTATAGAGGCAAGTAATTCAAACGGAAAAATAACCATATGTGTAAAGGGGTATGGGCCTCATATTGCAATCGATATAATAGACGAAGGAATCGGAATACCGGATGAACTCATAAATAAACTTGGGCAACCCTTTTTTACTACAAAGGATAATGGAACTGGACTCGGATTAATGATAACAAAACAAATATTACAATGCCATGAAGGCGATTTGAAAATTATTAAAAATAAAGATAAGGGCAGTACTTTCAGAATAATATTGCCAAAATACAAGGGGAAATAATCGTCAATCCCAAAATAACAGTGATGTATTTTTTAATAAAGTTTATAAAATTACATATACGATAAGTGTTAATTATCATGTCAAATAATTTAATACTATATGTGACAGACTTCAAAACATTTGTTTAATCCTATTCATTCAGATAAAATACAATGGTATAGAGGGTTTCTTTTATATTTACTTACCTAATTTTTATAACAATGGATACAGTGATGACCAATCATCAATGTTGAAAGGAGTAAGCACATATGGGGAAGAACAATTCATTTCGTATCAAAGAAAGTTTTGATTTAAATGGCAAAACGTATAACTATTATAATTTAAAAGGGATTGAGGATGCTAAATTAGGCAACGTTTCCCGTCTGCCATTCTCCATTCGAGTTTTATTGGAGTCTGTTATACGTCAATATGACGGAACTGTGATTAAAGATGAGCATGTAAAAGGCTTGGCAAAATGGGGTACGAAAGAAGGAGAAGGTACAGACGTTCCGTTTAAACCTTCCCGTGTCATTTTACAAGACTTTACAGGGGTTCCGGCAGTTGTTGACCTTGCATCACTTCGTAAAGCGATGGTTGATATGGGTGGAGATCCGAACGAAATTAACCCGGAAGTACCAGTCGATTTGGTTATTGACCATTCTGTTCAAGTTGATAAATATGGTACACATGCTGCTTTACAAGCAAATATGGACTTGGAATTTGAACGTAACGCAGAACGTTATCAATTTCTGAGCTGGGCACAAAAAGCATTTGATAACTATCGCGCTGTACCACCAGCCAGAGGGATCGTTCACCAGGTAAACCTGGAATATTTAGCTAATGTCGTACATGGAATTGAAAATGAAGAAGGAACTATCGATACATTTCCAGATTCTCTAGTCGGTACAGACTCACACACACCAATGATAAACGGTTTAGGTGTACTCGGTTGGGGTGTTGGTGGAATTGAAGCGGAAGCAGGAATGCTTGGACAACCATCATATTTCCCTTCTCCTGAAGTAATCGGAGTCAAGTTCACGGGAAGTTTCCCTGAAGGTACAACAGCAACAGATCTCGCATTAACCGTTACACAAGTGTTGCGCGATAAGAACGTCGTAGGGAAATTCGTGGAATATTACGGACCAGGACTAGAAGATATGCCACTCGCGGATCGTGCAACCATCTCGAACATGGCCCCGGAATATGGAGCTACTTGTGGGTTTTTCCCAGTCGACAATGAATCATTGAATTACTTGCGCTTAACAGGTCGCGATGAAGAGCAAATTGCACTCGTTGAGAAATATTGTAAAGCAAATAACTTATGGTATTCTTCTGACCAGCCGGATCCGGAATATACAGAAACAATAGAAATTAATCTTTCTGAATTGGAACCAAACCTGGCAGGTCCAAAACGACCACAAGACCGTATTGCTTTGTCTAATATGAAAAAAGAATTCAATAAAGCCATCACTGCTCCAGTAGGAAACCAAGGCTTTGGTTTAGATAAATCAGAATTTGACAAAGAAGTAACGATCGAACATCCTAATGGTGAAAAATCTGTAATGAAAACAGGTGCATTGGCTATCGCAGCAATTACATCTTGTACCAATACATCAAACCCATATGTTATGCTAGGTGCAGGTCTTTTAGCTAAAAATGCGGTTGAAAAAGGCTTAGAAGTTCCCGCATATGTAAAAACTTCTTTGGCACCAGGGTCGACAGTAGTAACAAGATACCTTGATGATTCCGGCTTGTCCAAATACCTTGATGAGTTGGGCTTTAATCTTGTTGGTTACGGATGTACGACTTGTATCGGTAACTCAGGGCCACTAAGAGAAGAAATAGAAATGGCGATTATGGAAAATGATTTGACTGTTTCTTCTGTTCTATCAGGTAATCGGAACTTTGAAGGTCGTATTCACCCATTAACAAAAGCGAATTATTTAGCTTCACCGCCACTTGTCGTTGCTTATGCATTGGCGGGAACGGTGGACATCGACTTAGTAAAAGAGCCGATTGGCGAGGATAAGGATGGAAATGCTGTTTACATGAAAGACATCTGGCCTTCTATGGAAGAAATCAAAAAAACAGTTAACAGTGTTGTAAATCCGGAAATCTTCCGCAAAGAGTATGAAAATATCTTTGAATCAAATGATAAATGGAATGAAATTAACACAACGGATGAGCCTTTATATGAATGGGATAGCGAATCAACATACATTCAAAATCCGCCATTTTTTACTGGCTTGTCAAAAGAGTTGGATTCAATTAAACCGTTGAATAATTTACGCGCGCTTGGTAAATTTGGAGATTCAATTACGACGGATCACATTTCACCTGCAGGAGCAATTGCTAAAGATATGCCTGCTGGACAATATTTACAGGAACAAGGCGTATCTCCTAGAAACTTTAACTCATATGGGTCGCGCCGAGGTAATCACGAAGTCATGATGCGTGGGACATTTGCAAACATTCGAATTCGTAACTTGCTTGCTCCAGGCACAGAAGGTGGATATACAACCTATTGGCCAACAGGCGAAGTCATGCCAATATATGATGCTGCAATGAAATATAAAGAAGATGACACAGGATTAATCGTGATGGGCGGTAAAGATTACGGTATGGGTTCCTCCCGTGACTGGGCTGCGAAAGGGTCTAATCTATTAGGCATAAAAGCAGTTATCGCAGAAAGTTACGAGCGGATTCACCGTTCCAACCTTGTAATGATGGGTGTTATCCCGTTAGTATTTGAAAAAGGGCAAAACGCTGAAAAGCTAGGTCTGACTGGAAAAGAAAAATTCAACATAGACATTGATGAAAGTGTCGAACCAAATCAAAAAGTTACTGTTGTCGCTGTTGATGATGAAGGGAAAGAGACTGAGTTCAAAGCCATTGCTCGTTTTGATAGTGATGTGGAAATTAATTACTACCGTCATGGCGGGATATTACAACTTGTGTTACGCAGTAAACTAGAAGCATAATTTTACATTCACCCCTTAAGCAAATGTTTACAGGGGTGATATTTTTATCCATTTTTATGTTCATATGGTATATTTAATTAACAAATGGGGAATACTTCCATAAAGGGAGTGATAGCCATTTCGCTAAAAAAGAGAATTACTTTTGACGATCTGGTCGCTGAAAATCGTCAGAATATATTGGAAAACCAAATTTTCATGGAACGAATTGAACGAACTGTGGAAGATAAGCTGCACGAATCTTATAAAAACTCGACCGATCAACAAGTAAAGCAGTAAAACCCATTAAGTTAACGTCTTTCTCTCATAGGAGAAAGGCGTTAATTTTTTGCATAATAAAATGTATATAAGACAAACTAAAACAGATGATTTCTATTCAAATTTTAATAAAAGGAGAGAATATGTTTGGATAATAAACGTGCAAAACCCGATGATCGTTCCGATAATGCAGAAAAGCTACAAAGTATGGTACAAAATACACTTGAAAACATGGACGAAGCTAAAGAATCAATGGAATTTGCTTCAGAGGAACAAAAACAACAAATAAAATCAAAAAATAAGCGCCGTGAAGAATCCATCGAAGGAATGCGTGCGGAAATAAAAGATGAAAATGAATTTCGTGGATAAAAAGATTAAATCCTAGACACTTTTGTTTAGGATTTTTTAATGCATATATGAGTCTGATTCGTGTCATATGTATGATAAAATATATATAGTTTCATTTGTCAATATAAGCTAGACAAATCTGATTCGTTTACGTACCTTGATAATGTTTCCAATGGTGTTTGATAATTTAAAGATTTTCTTGGTATTTGATTTCTCTTGTCTGCGACTGATGTAATG
>NZ_JBPYCR010000009.1:0-111187 GCF_051846915.1 Virgibacillus sp. W0181 | reverse complement strand
AGTATTCAAGAGATACCCATATCATAAAAGTAAATATGGCAAGAATTGAAGTCAATAGAACCCACGAATAAGGTTTTTTTGGTTTCCGTATAATGTCATACATTAAGTATAATAAAAAACAAAATAGTAAAATCATAAATAATACTGTAAGCAAGGGTATTATCAAAACCATTACATAGACACCTCATTTATTCCGTTAAATGGTGCGACTCTGCAGCACAGGGCACATAACCTTGTTCAAGAATAGCGCCCGATTCTGAAGCAAATTTAATCATATTTCTGACACTTTTCTGGAATTTTATTTGTGTATAATATCCAACCTATTGTCGCTCCAGAAATTCCAAAAATAAAGGGTGAAATTGAATTGTCAAATACAAAGAAACCAAGAATTAAAAAGCCTATAAAAAAAGGAAAAACCCCATACCAATTGGTTGTCATTATTAAACCTCCTTTAAGCATTTACGCAAATGTTTTTATTCAATAAACGCGCTCTTTTGTTGAAATGTATGACAATGTTGTGTTGAACTCCTTGTTACTCTCTTCCACTAAACTCTAAAATATTTAATCCCTCGGAGGCTACTGGTGCTTCAAAAAAATTAGTAACATGGGTAAACACCGCTTCCGTATCAAAATCTGCTCTTTCGGGTTGTTCGTTACGCCTTTGTGCAATTTGACGCAAGCATTGCTCGTTAGTTAGATTAAGGAAAATCAATTGATGACTTGCATTAACATCGGACACCATATCCAAAAACCACTTACGCTGCTTTTGAGTGTTAGCAGGAAAATCCATCACTACATCTGTACCGACACTTAATATATTTTGGACATGCTTTCTCACCAAGGGTTTGATCTGCGCCGAAAATTTCAGAAAGTCCTCAAATGATTCGATTTGATTGGGATAAAGAGAAGAAAGCCATTCATCCTCAGATAATAGTACTGCATTTTTATCTATTGCAATTTTTTTTGATTTAGTTGATTTTCCTGCACCCATTTTCCTACAGAAAAAGTAAAGGGTCCCTACTTGTTCCATATTTTTTCAAACCTCCAGTTTATTTTAGTGGTTGTTGCTCAACCTTGTAGGCCATACTATTCAACAATAAATTGGCCCGTTTGCTTAACAATAATTATTACGCTTATTTTAACATAAACATTTCAGCATCTTTGAATGGAATTCATAATAAATAATAAACTTTAATCATTTAAAAAATAACACCCAAATAACGGTATGAGTCATAGGCTTTTTTACGATGAGATTGGTATATGAATTAAAAAGCGACAAAAATTTATGTACTTCTTCAATTTGTAATGTTAATTTATATGGTATTTTCGATAAGAAATAACTGCAATAAAAGAGATGCAAAATCGTATGTGATTTGCATCCCTAAATTGCGTACTAATTGATATTTTCTCACCTAAAACTGAATCCGTTACCTTTTTACCACGTGTCCCATTTTTTATTAAGCAAACCAATATCCTTCAGTAAACTGACGAACAAAGCTTCTTTATGCCCGTTCAGCGCTTCTTCTGTACATGTACTATCCGCTTTATAATCCAAGGATCTCGCTTCATCCAGGTCAGAGTCAGCAATATTATTGGTCGCTTCCGACTGTTCAAAACAAGGCGGCGCAATATACGTTTTATACGTATGTTCCAAAATGATGCGTGTGTCCGCACTCGGATTCGTTTCTTTTTGTATTAATGAACCTGCTGCAATGATAATGAGAATGATTATAAAGACGATCACCAGTATTCTTTTCATCTAAAATCTCCTTGTCCTTTTTTTATCCACGATTCGTTCTTATTCATTATAAATATTCTACATTAAACAAACAATTAATAATACATTCAACAAATTTACCAGGACATTCACACATTCAAACATATATTTGATCATTTGATTGACAAAGAAATTTTCCATATTATACAATGTACTTAATCAACATTCAAACGAACATTATAATGAGGTGACTGCCTTGGTTAAAAATATGAATGTCCTAACATCCGAAAATACATGTGATACATTTTGTTACGATGAAGAAAAAGTAAATCGGATTCAACCGAAAATAGAAGAGGTTTCAGGGGTTGATTCTATATTTAAAGCATTATCCGACCCTACTCGTTTAAAAATTGCATATGCTTTAACACTTGCAAAAGAACTATGTGTATGTGATGTGGCAAACATTATCGGTTCCACTACTGCCACTGCTTCTCACCATTTGCGATTATTACGTACGATGAAGCTGGCCAAGTACCGGAAAGAAGGAAAATTGGTCTTCTATTCACTCGACGATGATCACGTTCGTCAACTTGTTTATATTGCAATGGTGCACGCAAAGGAGGATCAGCATGGCAAGTAACGCTCATATATACCGACTGCAAGGCCTATCGTGCATGAATTGTGCAGCTAAATTCGAAAAAAACATTCGATCTATTAACACAGTAGAAGATGTCCAAGTTAACTTTGGCGCTTCTAAGCTTAAGATAAACGGAGAAGCAACCATCGAACAATTAGAAAAAGCAGGGGCTTTCGATGGGATTAAAGTGTTGCCGGATCGTCAGCAGCAACCGGAGAAAAAGGAACCTTTTTGGAAAAAACGCGAAAATATTTTAACGATGATTTCTCTACTCTTCATTATCGTTGGTTACCTTTTTTATTTTCAGCTTGGCGCAAAGGCTCCTTTTACAATCGGCACATTTGCATTGGCTATTTTAATTGGCGGATATGACTTATTTAAAGTCGGATTCAAAAACCTCGCAAAACTGGAATTCGATATGAAAACATTAATGACGATTGCTGTTATTGGAGCAGCTATTATCGGCGAGTGGGGCGAAGGTGCTATTGTTGTATTCCTATTCGCATTAAGTGAGGCGTTGGAAAGTTACTCCATCAATAAAGCGAGACAATCGATCAGCTCTTTAATAAACATTGCACCGAATAAAGCAACAATTAAACACGGAAATGTAAACGAAGAAGTTAATGTGGAGGATGTACGAATCAATGACATTATGGTAATCAAACCCGGAGAAAAAGCGGCCATGGATGGTGAAGTGGTTAAAGGTGAATCATCGCTTAATCAGGCAGCAATTACCGGTGAATCCATTCCAGTTCATAAAACTTTTGGGGACGAAGTGTTTGCTGGGACCATTAATCAAGAAGGTTATTTGGAAGTCCGTGTCACAAAGCGTGTGGAAGATACTACAATCGCGAAAATCATTCATTTAGTTGAGGAAGCGCAAGCAGAGCGCGCGCCTTCGCAACAGTTTGTCGATAAATTTGCGAAATACTATACACCGGCCATTATGATAATTGCTCTATTGGTTGCCATCTTGCCTCCACTTATCGCAAGTGCAAGTTGGTCAGAGTGGGTATATCTCGGATTGGCTGTCCTTGTTGTTGGCTGCCCTTGTGCTCTTGTTATATCCACACCTGTTGCTATCGTCACCGCTATCGGAAACGCGGCTCGCAATGGTATTTTAATCAAAGGCGGTATTCACTTAGAAGAAACCGGACGCTTAAATGTCATTGCTTTTGATAAGACAGGAACATTAACAGAAGGAAAACCAGAAGTAACAGACATTGTTCCGGTGGGATCCTTTACGGAAAGCGAGATATTAAGCATTTCTAGATCAATAGAAGCGTACTCCCAACACCCGCTTGCTTCTGCGATTATTCAGAAAGCAAAACGGGAGAAAGCTAAAGAAATGGAAGCGGAGAATTTTCAATCAATTACAGGCAAAGGTGCAAAAGCCGTTATCAGTGGTGAAGAATTTTTCATTGGAAATCCGGCATTATTTGAAGAAATCAGTAAGCTACCGGTAGAAATTAAACAGCAAATTGACGAACTACAAGCAGCAGGAAAAACAGTGATGGTACTTGGAACGAATAGCGACATTTATGGATTGATAGCTGTAGCTGATAAAATCAGAAATAGCAGCTTTTCCATTATGAAGCAACTCCTGCAGCTTGGTATCAAGAAAACCGTGATGCTAACCGGTGATAACAAAACAACAGCTGTGGCGATTGGCAAAGAATTAGGAATATCGGAAACGAGAGCGGACCTCCTGCCAGAGGATAAGCTAGATACAATTAAAGAGTTGCAGGCTAGTCACGGAAATGTTGCCATGGTTGGTGACGGTGTGAATGATGCGCCAGCACTTGCCACTTCAAGTGTAGGGATTGCCATGGGCGGTGCAGGTACAGATACGGCGCTCGAAACAGCTGATATTGCCTTGATGGCAGATGATTTGGAAAAACTTCCTTATACCATTTCATTAAGCCGTAAAGCGTTGCATATCATTAAACAAAACATCGGCTTTGCACTTGGCGTTAAAATCATTGCGCTCCTACTCGTCATTCCGGGGTGGCTTACCCTTTGGCTTGCAATAATCGCAGATGTCGGAGCAACATTGCTCGTCGTATTAAATTCCATGCGACTGATGAACGGTAAAGAAAAAAACAAAAAGGATATATCCGAACACGTCTCACAACAATCGATATAGAAGCCTGACCAATCAGCTCATCAACCGTACATTTGTTGATGGGCTGATTATTTTTTGTTGAACTAACACAAGAACAAGGGGAATCCTTTACATGATACAAACGTTCAGATAGAATGAACCTATACAAACATTATAATTTTTTAGCACTAGGGGAGCTGTCAGAGGATGGCTGAGAGGAACTTCGTTTCTGACCCTTACTACCCGAACTGGATAATACCAGCGTGGGAAAGTGCAGTCATAACAATCAATCTTTATTAAAGACTGCACTCGAAAAGGGTTCAGTTTTTTTGTTATAGAAACATTTTTCAAAAAGGGAGTTCTCCCTTTAATAAGCTGTCAATAAGGAGGAATTTTTATGGCAAATGAAGCATGTGGGACGCATAAAATTGCCGGTGCAAGTTTTACTGTATCACCAATGAGTAATAACTTTGTAGCGATCATTTTAGACGCATTAAAAAAAGCGGACACATCCAAAGTATGGATGGAAACAGACGATGTAACGACAACGGTGCGGGGAAAAATGATTCATGTATTCGATGTGACGAAAGCCATTTTTCTCGAAGCAGCCACAACAGGGGAACACGTTTCTTTTCAAGCAACGTATTCATTTGGATGTCCCGGTGATTCGGCAGGTGATGTGTATATGGCAGAGGACGATCACCCTTTGAATGCCGCTTCGGTTCAAGACATTAAACAATTTGCAGCAGCTAAATTTTCACTATATCCACTCGGCGGTGGAAATTATATGGACATTATTTATGACCAGATCGAAGCAATGAAGCAATTTGTCGATGTATCGCACGCCCATTATTCCACTCGGCTACGTGGAGAGACAAATGACATATTTACCGGACTTGAATCCGTATTTCGCGCAACAGTGGAAGGTGGATCCAGCCATACCGTTATGACCGTTTCTGTTTCAGCTAATAGCCCGTCACACACTGAAGGTTGATTTACAGAGGCTCATACGGCACTTTTTAGTTGAGCTAAACTATCTGCAGTTGTTAGGCAATATGGAAGAGCAACTTACCTCTTGTTAGTTGCTCTTCTTACTTAATATAAATCTCAGTTCACTTCAAGAATTACAAGTGTTAAACTCCATACACTGTTACTCAGAGATAATAGCATCTACAGCTTATTTTCGGACTTCATCAACTACTCCAATATTATCTGAAAGCTGTTTATTAATCCTTATGAATGCTTCTATGTTTCTGTTCTTTTCTTCTATAATTGCATATTGATCAATCGTTTGATCAAGTATAATTTTATTTCTACCCAATCAATTACGTTCTCCAGAAACTATTTTTTATCTCTTATTGGTGCATATAGATCATGGACCTTTTTTACATGAAAATATTCCACTTCATTCGTTAATTACAAACCAATTCTTTGAACATCAACTACAATTGTTTGTTACAGCTCCCCGCAGTCAGCTTACTTTATTGGATAAAACCGGATAATCGAGTTACTTAATGATTCCTTGTATATCTTCTCTTTAAAATTCACTTTAACTTTACTGGGATTAAATAATACCCTTGCATCTTCTATTCCTTTTGCATCCCCTAATTTCGTTTATTTTTTTTATGCATGACAGACAAGTTACCGGCTGTATACGCAATCCTGCTTTTCTCCTTTTACAATACCTTTTGATTTGTTCTATCTCTAGTTCAAGAATTCGACACAAGAGGGCTTTAAACGATTAAAACCGAAGCAGTTATGAAAGTATAATAGTTTGTCATTATTTCCCGGGAAATGGTGAAAGTTGTCTAGTACTTATGTAATAGTGAATCGCAAATAATGCTACTCTCAAATTATTGTCTTTTAATACAAAAACAAAGATAGAAAGCCTAGCTCTCGTGCAGCTGGCTTTCTATCTTTGAATGGGTTGTGGAAGGAATCTATACCGTTGTTTTGTATAGATATATATTAATCTATGTCGCCAAAGTTAATTCGGGTTGGCGCATCCACTAGGGTAAGCATACATTTTTTACTCAATCAAGACGATTTGATCATTTTTAATAGAACTAGACTAGTAAACATTCTTTATCTGTCTGTTTACATACAGTAATAGTGCATCATGAAGATAACAAAAAAAGGAGATGTTTTTATATGAGTTGTGAAAATAGTCAATGTGTTTGCGGGATTGTAAGAGAAATTGTCGCAGCACAAGATGAGGTATCTAATAACAATGGAAATGGTTGCTGTTCTACTGGGTGTGAAGAGTCGATTCGTGAGCTTCTATCACCAACAGTAAATGGAAATAACAATGGAAATGATACGATTCCGTTCATGCTTTATTGTAAAGGTGACTGTAGCACGTTTATTGCAAGTGGAGTTCGTAAGCTACCTTTAGGTGGAGGAGCTTCCGGTACGTATTTTGATTGTTTCGAAACACCGATTTTTAAGGCTAAAAAGTTTGTAGAAGGAGATGACGGATGCTGTGTCCAGCTTGAATTAATGAGAGCAGTTACAGAGGGTGGTGCAGCTATAGATAGAGGTGATGAAGCGTGTGATTTCTTCCCTGGCAATAGCCGCCGCGCCATTCGTGCAACTGGTGTATGTATTACGGTAGATTTAAATAGTTTCAGCGGCATTGCTTGTCTTGACTCATGTACTCCTATGTCGGCATAACCAAATATTCTTCAGCTTCCGGGAAGTGAATTTTCCATTTGACATGGCTAAACCTGCATATTATTTATGCAGGTTTAGCTGTTTAATCTGTTAAACATTAAACATGCATCCCTGTTCATAGACATGATAAAATGAACCGTAAGGAGGCATGTTTAATTGTCGATTTTTAAAAAGCTTACTTCACTAGAAATGGCGGATGAATTCATCCAAAAACAAACGCTTGCTTTTCTCTATATTTCCAGACCAAATTGCAGTGTATGTCATAGCTTGCTACCTCAAGTAGAGCAATTATTAGAAAATTACCCAAAAATTCAAGCCGCTCATATTGATGCGTCTGAAGTAGAAGCTGTAGCTGGTCGTTTTTCTATTTTCACGGTTCCTGTCTTGCTTCTATTTGTAGGTGGCAAAGAATATATTCGGGAAGCGCGAATTGTTCATATGCAAAAACTGGATGAGCGTATAGATAAAATTTACAGAAATATGGCTGATCAGCATAAAGCGTGATCAGCCATTTCCTTTTTGATTTATTTCCAGCTAAAGTCGTGAATAGACAGAAACCTTTCCTCCCCTAAGGAATTGATACCTTTTGTAACAATTTCCCCTTTATAGACAATTTCACCCGTATCCATCGATCCGACCATAACAAAGGATTTATTTTCATTATCTTTAAATGGTGTGATTGCATATAAATGTCCATCATGGACTTTGATGTTGAACTCACCCATCATATATTCCGTAGTGGTTATCCCTGGAAGAGACATAAAGTTATTTTTCAGTTTACTTTCTTCCATATCATACTCCGCAATACGAAGAGATCCTTTTCCATCGACTTGTTGAAAGTATAATTGTTTTCCACTATAAGCGATTAATTCTCCCATATCTATGTCCGTTTCAATTTTTTCTATCGCTTGCTTTGATTTTGCTATTGGATCATAAATGATTACTTCCTGTTCAACTATTTCATGTGCACCATATTTTGTTGGAACATCAGACTCCTTATACTTTTGATGCGCAATAGCAAAGGTATTATTTTCCATAGAATCATTCGGTAATGCAACCATATCAGTATAACCCATATTATCAACCGGATGTTGATACGTTGTGATGACATCATCACTTATCAACACTTGTTCATCTAAATTAAACGTATACAGATGAAGTTCACTGGAATTACCTTCCGGAGGTCCATTTTCCGTAATGACGAGTAACTTATTATCAACCAATTGTACGTGCATTACGGAAAAGTAATAATAATCACCTACGTTTGGGATCGCATGTTCAAAGGAGATAGTTTTATCCGTCTCCTTATTTAAAACAGCGATCTCAAACTGTTGGCTGCCGGATCTGTAATAGCCGTAAGGAATATTCGCATAGGCGAGATATGTAGCTTCATTGGATAATACTCCTTCCCACGACTCTTTCCCTCTCATAAAGGATTTATACTTATTTTGTAATAACTCTGTTTCCATCTGGCCATACCGCTTGCCTAGTTGATTAAAGAAAGATTGATCCCGTAAATAGTTTGTTCCATTTGTATCGATGCGCAATGGCTCGCCTTGAGAATATCCCATATAATCACCCGATAGGACTAAATCGTCAATTATCGATTCATCGCCTTCGTCTGTTTTTATAACAAACTGTGGAAATTCTTTAGAAGCCAGTGCAGATTGGATATATAATGCAGCAATCGAAAATATAATCACTGTCGAAATCGTAATCAGCTTCCAATATTTAGTCATTTTCATCGCCTCCTTTACACCGTAACCTTATTTTTAATTAAATACGAACTAAGCCACGTAGAAACCGCCAAAACAATAGCACCAATACCAATTTGAATGAATAGATGCTCTGCTGGATATAAAATATCTTTCTCCACAACGAAAAGTAAAATGAGATAAGGAAGAAGAAATAGACCGAGCGAAACAATTCCATATCCGACACCCATGATGGCTCCTTTCACCCGAAAGCTTCGTTCTAGTAAAACGATGGTAAAACAAATCATAAGAAAAGTTAATCCAGCACCATAATGTAAAAGAAACTGAGTGAATGATTCCGGCATAATAATCGAAAGGTATTCTAAATTACCCACGATTTCTGGAACTGTTAAATCTACCCGAAAATCTCTTGGTACCATCCATTTCAAGACTGTGCTTTGGATGATTAATAAAATGTATTGAAAAGAAACAAGCCCGAGCACTGCAATCATAATAGTCGATAGTTTTGCTAATAATACATTTACTCTGGAAGTTGGCAACATAAGCAAACGATAAACGAACGTGTTTTTACCGAACCAGTCCCGATACCAGATTAAAAATATATAAAACATCAATGCTCCCGCGGCAATGGCAATTGGTGCAACAAACCAAAGCGACTGGACGATTTGAAACATATCAATTCGGCCGTATTGCTCAATAAATGTGGCCTGTGACATTCCACTATACTGAATTAGATCCTTCGCTTCACTTAAATAACTATTTGTTATCCAAATTTGACCGACAAACTGGAAAACGACCGTTAACAGCAAAAGTCCGGCAAATATGTTAGCAATTCGATTGACCTCGAAATTTAAAAGTTTTAAATAATTCACCTTTGATATACCTCCCTCATGACATCAATGACCGATTTTCCTTCTTTTTCCCGGACTTCTTCCGCATTAAATTCTCTTAAAATCATCCCATTATCCAATAAAACAGCTTTGTCGATTAAATGTTCAATATCGCTTATTTCATGCGTTGTAATAATAACGCCCCGTTCTTCAATTAAATGACTAGTAAATACATTGGCTATTTGTTCTCTGCTGAAAATATCTATTCCGGAAAATGGTTCATCCATAAGTACATAATCAACATCCAACGCTAGTCCTAGGAGCAGATTCACTTTTGCTGTATTTCCCTTTGATAATTCTGAAATTCGTTCATGTTGCTGCAAACGGAAAAATCTTAATAATTCCATTGCTCGCTCTTCATTCCACGTCGTATAAAAGTCATCCATAAACGCCATCGCATCCGAAATCCGCATTTGCGGCAACATCGTAATAGCATCGGGAATAAAGGTGATTTTATTATATGTATGCTTGGTCAGCTTTTTACCGTCAATCAAGATCTCACCACTTTGAACCGGAGTTAAACCCATAATCGCATTTAAGATGGTCGTTTTTCCAACCCCATTCACACCAATCAAACATGTAATTTCCCCTTTACTAGCTGTAAATGACGCACCGGTCAGCACTTTTTTTCGTCCGTATTTTTTTGTTATTCCATTTACTTCAATCATGGCAAATCTCCCTCCTACTCCCCTATTTCTTTTCTGTATTTATCGGTAACCAGCTGAACCAATTCATTAACAGACACATTAATCGGACGTACTGACTGAACAAATGTATCAACCGCATCCATTAACAGTTCATTGCGGATAGAATTAATCTTATGTTCATCTTTCGTAATTTTACTTGGCAAGTTCCCCTCCGTAAAAATCAAACCTGCTTCCTCCATTTCTTTATACGCCCGTTGCGCTGTATTAGGATTAATTTTCAGCTTATTGGCAAGTTCTCTACGTGACGGTATTTCTTGTCCAGACGCAAGCATCCCGCTTGCCATTTGTTCTTTAAAATACCTGACAACCTGTACGTAAACCGGATCGCGATTGTTAAACTTCAGCTGCATGGATTATTTCAACTCCCGTCCTCTTATCTTCATAACACCTTCTGTATTAAAAGGATAGTACACTTAAAGTATATTTAAGGCAGTGTATTACCCACGCAACACACTACCTGTATGTATTATATGGTTCATACACCAAGGATGTCAACTGTTTTTTTAGAAATCTTGACTTATCTCCAAGACTTGATGGCGAAAGCCTTAGACGCTCTTATGCAGTAGGATAGTTTTTATACTTTTTTATCTACTAAAAAAATAGTACGAGTTTAGTAGATATAGCCACATTGTGAGCGCTTGAAACTCACCGTCTCGTTTTTATACTGTATCCAATGCGATCCCAATTCAGCAGATTTTCCAAAAATAGTGACAAAATGATGCCTACAAGCAATCCGCTGCTACTAAAAGGTTGGATAATACGCGGCAATGATTCAAAATATACTGCCGGAAACGTCATGATCATAATTCCGGTAAATAACGGGATCGCTACTCGATATACATTTGTTGTATTGAACGTCACTTGTGTAAAGAAATCCCAAGAAGATTTGAACAACTGTAAGTACGCGACAAACAATACAGCACTGCCAATACTTAAGGGCAATGTTGAAAAAAACTGTCCTATAGGCGCGATGGCCCCCATAAGAAAAAACATCGAGCTACCTAAAATAAAAGGGAGTCTGTCATAAATATTTGTCTGCCTTAAAAATCCGATTGAAGATACATACGGTGCATATGGGACAAGCCCAAACAAGCCTGCTAATCCAGTAAATATGCCCGTTATCGTAAAAGATACAGTATATTGCTTTTTTGTTGTTACTTCTCCCATGAGCGGGTCCGTCCCTTTTAATGCTCCAAATGTATTTGCCGTATTAAGTAGCCCGGCAAGTACAACCGTCACAATAACTCCACTATTCCATGTCGGTGTCCCGAGGGGAAAAAATGTCAGGTCAAAGGACGATTGTCCAACTGACGGGGTTGACCCGAAAATAAGGGTATACGCTGCCCAACCGATGACAATTCCTATAAGCAACGCGTAACTTCTCACCTTGGCCGGAAATTTTATAGAAAAACCTATAACGAGTAGTGCAATCAGAATAGATAATAAGGACACGGAAACATCGATGCTTGTTGGTTCCTCAACATGACCAAAAGGTATCCCGAGCATCCCTTTTAAAAATATTTGTATTAATGTGCAGCCGAATAAAAACATAAAAACGCCCATTACACTCGGGTTAAAAAGTTTTGCAAGCTTTGGTCCCAATCCTGTTACTCCAATAAGTACAGTCAAAAAAGCGGAAATCAAAATACCAACCGCCAAGCTACCGCCCAGTTCTTCCAAAGGCATCCCTTGAGCTGATGTTGTAACAACGAGCGTTAAAATAATGCCCCACCATAAGCCGGATTGTCCTTCAACAACAGGGCGTTTATGACCTAGAAATGCTTGTGCCAGACAAGCCAACCCTGTTACCATAAAAGCTAGTTGCAACATCGTTACAATCGTTTCCTGTGAAAGCTGATAGGCTTCACCAACAGTAATTGGAATGATAACTATATTGGCGAAAATAAAAAAGAGCCATTGCAGACCCGCAATCCAATGACCTGATTTACGTAATTCATCCATGGGATCAGACCACCTCTCATTAAGAGCATATTGACTGTTTCATATATTTTTACAGGATATGTTTCGCTACAATCCGCATTTCTTTTCCGTGTCGCCGGGAAAGGCTGAAACAATTTCGGAAAAGAGTTATACTGTTCATAAATAGCATTGTAATCATTTATTCATCATATGTTCATATTCATCAACTATAATAAATTCAAGAACTACTTTTAAACATAGAACAGAATGGGAGAGATATTCATGAATTATTACAGTAAAATATTATTGCGCTTTTCCGCACTTTTTGCTTTATTGGGGGCATTTCTAGGGTCCCATATGGCGGGCGCGGGGAGCTTACAATTTAAAACAGTTCACGCACATATTCTAGTGGTTGGGTGGTTAACCCTTTTTGCCTGGGCGGTCTATTATAAAGTATTTACACCTGCCAAAACAGTAATCGTCAAGCTACATGTCTGGTCAGCTATTATTGGCGCAATCGGATTAACAGTTGGCATGTGGTTTTATTATTTACGACCTTTTGGCATGGAAGGTGCTTTACCAACAATCTTTTTCATCGTCGGTGGCACAATCTTGCTGCTCAGTTTCGTTTTCTTTGTTCTTTTAACCTTTATGAAAACGGAAGATGACGTAACATCACGTTAATCTTATATGATGCGTTTGGAAAATACCTTCTTCCTATTTAAACTTAACAAGGAGCCAGAATAAGAGCTCCTTGTATTTTACTTTTACTTATCCCCTTTTTTCTTTCGTTTCACAAATACAATAACCCCCGCTCCAATGAGCAATACAATAAGGATGACCGGCAAATTACCAACTATAAATATTATGAGGCCGGACCCTGCTGCCAGTATAAAGTTACTACTTGTTGCTAGCTGTTTCTTAGTCTTTTCCCATGTATCCAGCTTCTCACCATCAACATTTGGAATCTTAACTTGATTTTCGTACAGCTCAATGTTCACGGTAGAGTAATCTGTTTGATTTTCAAGGTAATTCATCTTCCCGACAATAACTTCAATTTCTTCTTGAACATCTGCTAATTCTGAAGAAATCTTTAGTAAATCTTCTGTTTTTTCAGCACCTTCCATTAACTCAAGCAGTCTTTCCTCCACGGCCCGTTTCGATTTAAGCCTAGATTCCAGATCAACATACTGCTCCGTAACATCTTGTCCGGTTACACTTCGTTCCAAAACTTCGGCCGCTTCTTCTTCAGCATCATTTAAAAATGCTTGAAAATGTTTCTCCGGAATTCGTACAGTCATATGTCCGCTTACTTCATCATCTTGGCCTCGATACACATTTGCTTCTACAATATAACCACCATACGCATTAACCTTTTTTTCTATATTGCCGCGCGCTTGTTCAACACTTTTTACCTCAACGTGTAACTGCGCTTGATGAATGATCATTCGATCCGTTTGCGTTACTTCAGATTCTACTTCCGATTGCTCCGCCGTATTTTTTGCAGCATCTTCAGTTGCTTGTTCCTCAGACGAATGATCCATTTCCTCCTTCATTTCCACGCCTATTTCAGAAGAACTGTTGGCAGAATTTTGGCTGGCTTCGTCGCTTGAACCGGAGTCATTCGAGCTGCAAGCTGTTATCCATAATATAACGAAACAAAAAATAGCGAAAACCGGTATTTTTTTCATTCATGATCCCCCTTTTATTGTCTTAGTAATGTAGAAATAACTACGCATGTTATAGAAACATGGTAATAAATCATATTTCGTTCTTAAACATTTGATGTTTTTACCTTACCGTCATTATCTATTGTTATTTTAACACACTACGTTAGGAAACGTACCGGGATTATCAATGCGAGTACATCCCATGAATTAGATGTATATTTATATTTATTCAGTTCAAAATAACACGGACTAATCAAAAGGAGGTTTTTTTATGCAAAATCAAAATCAACAACAGCAAGGAATGCAAAATTCCAACCAAATGCAGCCACAAATGAATTTTGGCGGTCATGAACTCTTCGATGTACATGAAGCAATGGGCTCCGTTGTAGGTACACTTGAACATTATTTATTGTATGAAGAACATATTCAAGACCAACAACTAATGAGTATGCTGCAACGCCATCGTACATTTTTGACGCAATTGTACAATACAGCTGTCAATACGCTAAAGACGGGTCAAGACCCCGCAGTCGATACACAAACGTATAAGATGGAACAAAGTAATGATGTGATTTTTGGCATGCAACCATCCGCTCCCAAAAAACCGAGTCAATCGGTAAGTGAGCTGAACGACGAGTGTATTTCCAGCTTTATGCTGGGACAGATGAAGGCATTGGCCTCCGGATTTACGATGACAGCATTGGAAGCGACAAATCCGGTATTGCGCCGCGTATTTCAGGATAGCATCCCTAACCTTATTGAAATGGGATATGAAGTGTTTCTTTATCAAAACAAGAACCAATATTACCAGGTACCGCAATTAATGCAGCAGGACATGCAAAATTATACAAACAGCTTTGCACCGATTCAGGGCACCATGCCTCATTAAGTAGAACAGTACATTCAAAGGTCACCATTAAAATGGTGACCTATATTCAAGGATAAGAATGTATATAATTTGTGCATAGCTGTCTAGGTTAAGCGCCCAGAAACTAGGCGACTTCCTGCAGCGCCTTGCCATAAGTCATCATCGATTCGCGATGCTCATCGTGATTCCTTTATCTTAGTTGCTTCAGTCCAGCCGCTACGTTTCTAGGCAGGGCGCTTGCGCTTTTCTTATTTACCTTCACACTCACCTCTGCTAAATATCTTGTCTTTCATAAGTTACTCAAACTTTTTCATTTTAATTAATCTGTAAAGATATTTTCTCATAAAACATAAGAACGTTTAATATATTGAGGTTATGGGTAATGAATGAGTGTCCACAAATTCCGAAAACATTGTGAACAATATTGCTTTTAAACCATTCATTTGTTATTATTAGTAGTCGGTCAGTATAAATCTGACTATAGAATAAACTGAGGTGAAAATAATGAAGAATTTTATTTCTTCAAAAATGGGCTTTTTTGCTATTGCAACCATTCTAATATGGCTTAAATCCTATTTTACGTATTTAACAGAATTTAATTTAGATATTCAAAATACGATGCAACATTTCCTATTATTAATAAATCCGGTTAGTTCCGCTTTAATTTTCCTTGGTATTGCGTTATTTGCCAGAGGAAAAAGAGTTGGTATCTATATTATCGTTATAGACGTATTAATGAGTCTTCTACTATATGCCAACGTCGTGTTTTACCGTTTCAATAGTGATTTTATTACGCTTCCTGTTCTTACTCAGACAGGTAATTTTGGAAGTTTGGGTGGCAGTATAGCAAGTTTGGCAACATGGACGGACATCGTTTATATTTTCGATATCGTTGTACTAATTACTCTTTATATGTGGAGTAAAGGTAGCTGGTCTATGGAGCGAATGAGTTTTAAGAAACCCGCTTTAATTATAATTGCTGGTGCAGTCGTTTTTTCTATTAATCTAGGTTTAGCTGAAGTAGATCGTCCACAGCTATTGAAAAGAACCTTTGACCGCAACTATATTGTGAAATATTTAGGTGCTTACAATTTTACAATCTATGATGCAATTCAAAACTTAAAATCTTCCACGCAACGTGTGTTGGCAGATAGCAGTGACGTAACAGAAGTGGAAAACTACACTAAAAACAAATATGCAGAACCTAATGAAGAACTTTTCGGAGTTGCGGAAGGAAAAAATATTATTAAAATTCATCTGGAGTCATTCCAGTCATTTTTGATTGATTATGAATTACATGGAGAAGAAGTTACCCCATTTTTAAATTCATTGGTAAATGATCAATCAAAAGACTTTACGTATTACGAAAACTTCTTCCATCAAACAGAGCAAGGAAAGACTGCCGATGCCGAATTTATTCTCGATAATTCCTTGTATGGTCTGCCACAAGGTGCAGCATTCGTTACAAAGGCAGGTAATACGTATCAATCGTTGCCGGCAATTCTAAAACAGCAGCAAGATTATACAAACGCCGTTTTTCATGGTGACGGTAAGTCGTTTTGGAACCGGGATGAAATTTACAAAAACTTTGCCATCGATCATTTTTTTGATGATACGTATTATGATATGAGTGAAGGACAAGTAATTAACTATGGATTGAAAGATAAACCATTCTTCGATGAATCCATGCCGTTGCTTGAATCGATTGATCAACCGTTTTATGCACACTTATTAACGTTGACACACCACCATCCGTATTTAATGGACGAGGAAGATACAACTATTGAGCCAGCTGAAACAGGGGACGGATCAGTTGACCGTTATTTTCAAACAGCACGTTATTTGGATGAATCACTTGAACAGTTTTTTGCGGATTTAAAAGAGTCGGGACTATATGAGGATTCCGTTATTATGATTTATGGGGATCATTACGGTATATCTGACAACCATAATCGAGCAATGGCCGAGATCACCGGTGAAGAGATAACACCGTTTAAAAATGCACAATTACAGCGTGTTCCTTTTATGATTAAAGTTCCTGGAGTACAAGGAAAAGGAACAGTGGATGAATATGCCGGTCAAATTGATGTCATGCCTACCTTACTCCATTTATTAGGCATTAAAGCACAGGACTACATTCAATTTGGAACAGATCTTTTCTCTGAAGGGCATAAAGATTTTGTTGCATTCCGAAATGGTGACTTTATTACCCCTGAGTTCAGTATGATAAGAGATGCTTACTATGATACGGACACAGGAGAAGAGCTTGAACCTACAGAAGAAATGCAAGAAATGGAAGAAACTATTCAGCATGAACTTGAACTTTCTGATAAAGTACTTCAAGGAGACTTACTGCGCTTTTATACACCAAACGAGGATTGGGAACCTGTTGACCGATCGGAATACTTTTATGGTGATGGCAGCAGCTATTTGAGAGAGCACGGTATAACTAGAGAACCGAACATATGGGAAGATGACAACATCAACGAGCAGCCAATGGAAGATGACTCTTCAATCTCCCCTTCCGAAGAGGAATTGGATGACGATAATCCTAAAGAATCACCCGAAGAAAACATTAATTAGTCAAAAAAGGCAAAAGCGGAGGTTAACTTCCCTTTTGCCTTTTTTATAAGGAGAAAGTATAAATTTTGTGCATAGCTGTCTAGCTTCGACGTACAATTCTTTTCAGTGGGACGAGCATTTAAACGCAGTCCCAGGGTGTTGCGCTTTTCTTATTTAGAGCAACACAAGCATTCACCTTTCCTAAAAGTACCATTCATTATTTCAATATCGTTGCTGCATACTAAACAGGTAATCCTGTTTAGATTGGGGTGATAGTCAAATGGGAAGGGATGAACATAAGAAATCACGAGGAAAACGATTTCTTACACAAACACCGGAAAACCAAGCTTCTGATGGCATAGATATTGAATTCTCCGAGGAATTAGCAGACCAATCCGATAAAATAGCACAAGAGCGCCGAAAAAGAGCAGATGAAAGTGCAAAGAGGTAAGTTGAAAACACAAAAAAACGAAAGCTATCTGTAAGGGGATGCTCAAAAAGTTACCAAATGATTAGCGGCGAATTCGTTTGTTACTTGGTTTTTTAAACCGACTCGACCCTCTTGCTTCTCGTTCGGCACTTTTTGAACACACACTACTATAGATTTAGCTTTCGTTTTACTTTTGATTCGGTAACTATGATTTGTTATTTGTCGCAAGTCGTTGAATCTTTGGAATGGAGCTAATATCAATGTTTCCCCCACTAACAACAATACCGCAATGTCTCGACTTAATTTTATCGGAATTGGAGAATAACGCTGCGAGTGCCGCAGCACCGGCCCCTTCCATCAATGTTTTATTCCGCTCAAGCATATACAATATTGCTGTAGCAATTTCCTCATCAGTTACCGTAACAATGTCATCTACATATTTTTTAATGAATGGTGTAGTTAATGTTCCCGGTTTTTTTACGGCGATTCCTTCCGCAATTGTATCCACGTGCAGGGGTAAATCTCCCTTTATATTATGATACAAATTATACATAGCCGGGGCACCACTCGCTTGCACCCCAATCACTCGGATATTGCGATTTACATGCTTGGCTGCAGCAGCAATCCCGCTGATCAGTCCACCGCCGCCAATAGGTACAATAAACGTATCAATCCGATCTTCTTGCCGCAGCATTTCCATTGCAACTGTTCCTTGCCCGGCCATCACATCATAATCATCAAATGGATGTACATAAGTAGCACCCGTTTGCGCTTGTTTTTCCATAGAAGCTTCAAATGCCTCCTGAAAAGAGTCGCCTACAAGCACAACTTCCGCCCCATAGTTTTTGGTTGCTTCTACTTTTGCATATGGTGTCGTTTCAGGCATAAAAATCGTCGCCTGTGCATCAAGCTTGGTAGAGGCATAAGCAACACCTTGAGCATGGTTACCGGCCGATGCGGTAATCACACCACGTTTTAATTGGTCATCTGTTAATTGCATCAGTTTAAACGTTGCCCCTCTAAATTTAAAGGCACCTGTTTTCTGCTGATTTTCCATTTTAAAATACACTTTTTTACCGACAATTCGATTCGTCGTCTCTGATGTTATTAATGGTGTCCGGTGAACAATCGGCGTTAATCGTTCCAACGCCTGATATACTTTTTCACCTGTTAATAAATCCCCAATTATCCCACGCTCCTCAGGTTCCACTCTGTCATTAATTTTGTGTAGCTGCTTCATAAGCGGCAATCTGTTCTTGATATTGTAAAGTCAATGCAATATCATCCCAGCCATTAATCAATTTATTTTTATGATACTCGGGAATGTCAAAGTTGAATTCAGTGTTATTTCCATCCGTAATTGTTTGCTTTTCTAAATCAACAGTTAGGTGAAGTTCACCCGTTTCCGCCTGCTTCATCCACTGCTTTATTTGATTTTCTTCCATTGTGATTAGAATAATTCCATTTTTCAAGGAATTATTATAAAAAATATCAGCGAATGTCGGCGCAATAATTACACGGAACCCATAATCCAACAATGCCCACGGAGCATGCTCTCGTGACGATCCACAGCCAAAGTTTTCACCTGCTAACAAAACAGATGCATTTTCATACTTTTTATCATTCATTGAGAAATCGGATCGTTTATTTCCATTATCGTCAAAACGCCAATGATAAAATACAAACTGCCCAAACCCTGTACGCTCAATTCGCTTTAAAAATTGTTTAGGTATAATTTGATCTGTATCAACGTTTGACCGATTCAGCGGGTATACAAGACCCGTATGTTTTTGAATAGCTTCCATGACAGATCTCCTCCTAATTTAAAGCTCCGGCATATTGTCTGACGTCAACGAAATGTCCTTTAATCGCTGCTATAGCAGCCATTTCTGGGCTTACCAGGTGTGTTCGTGCACCGTTGCCCTGTCTGCCTTCAAAATTCCTATTTGATGTGGAGGCACAACGACCGCCCGGCGGGACAATATCATCATTCATTCCTAGGCACATACTGCACCCGGCATCGCGCCATTCAAAACCTGCCTCTTTAAAAATTGTATCAAGTCCTTCTTTTTCCGCATGCGTTTTTACAAGAAAAGATCCAGGTACGATGATAGCACGAACGGTATCTTTTACTTTTTCACCTTTTACTATAGCCGCTGCCTTCCGCAAATCACTTAGACGAGCGTTAGTACACGATCCTATAAATACGTGATCAATTTCGATCGAGCTAATTGGCTGATTTTCTTCTAATCCCATATATTCGAGCGCTCGTGCAATATCTTCTCTATTTTCTACTTCCGAAAGCTTTGGCGTTGAACCACTGACCGGAGCACCCATTCCTGGATTTGTCCCCCAAGTAACTTGTGGCTCAATTGTCGTTGCATCAATAGTCAATTCTTTATCGTATACAGCGCCCTCATCGGTTGCCAATGCAAGCCATTCAGCAGCTAATTGATCAAATTCTTCTCCTTTTGGAACATGTCTCCGGTGCCTTAAATATTCGACCGTCGTCTCATCTGGACTAATTAATCCTGCCCGAGCACCTGCCTCAATGGACATATTACAAATTGTCATTCGTTCTTCCATAGACATTTTTCGAATAGCATCACCTGTATATTCAATAATATACCCTGTACCCATTCTTACACCATATTTTGCAATAACTGCAAGAATCAAGTCTTTTGCAGTTGCACCTAGTGCCAAGTCACCTTCTACTTTTATATTTAACGTTTTTGGTTTATCTTGCCATAGTGACTGTGTCGCAAAGACGTGTTCTACTTCACTTGTTCCAATACCGAAAGCGATCGCGCCAAAAGCACCGTGTGTTGATGTGTGACTATCTCCACAAACAATTGTTTTACCAGGTTGAGTTAAGCCAAGCTGCGGTCCGATAATATGAACAATCCCCTGATCGGGATGAAACATATCCGCCAATGGAATGTTATTTTCTTCGCAGTTTTCTCGCAGCGTCTCCATTTGAATTTTAGCGACTTCATCTGCCACAGTTTCTCTGTCTTTCGTAGGTACGTTGTGGTCCATTGTAGCAAATGTCAGATCAGGTCTTCGGACTTTGCGATTTTTTAAACGCAGACCTTCAAATGCCTGCGGAGAAGTCACTTCATGGATCAAATGCAAATCAATATAAATGAGATCCGGCTTGCCCTCTTCTTGATGCACCACGTGTTTATTCCAAACCTTCTCAATGACTGTTTCTGGTTTTCCCATTTTTGACACCCCCATTATTCAAAAGTTTTTACTGTTTGATCTGTTGTACGACAAGTTCCGTCATTTCTGCCGTCCCAACTTTTGTACCATTTTTTATATCAAGATCAGCTGTATGATAACCAGCTTCCAATGTTTTGCTTACAGCTGTTTCAATTTCTGTTGCTTCTTCATCTAAATCAAAGGAGTAGCGCAACATCAATGCAGCGGATAAAATCATACCGAGCGGATTAGCAATCCCCTTACCGGCTATATCCGGTGCAGATCCATGAACAGGCTCAAACAGGCCAATACCTTCAGATAAACTTGCAGAAGGCAGCATTCCGATGGATCCTGTTAATACAGATGCTTCGTCACTTAGTATGTCGCCAAATAAATTTTCTGTGACCATGACATCAAAACTTGTTGGATTGGTAACCAATTTCATTGCTGCGGCATCCACCAGCATATGCTCAACAGTTACTTCTGGATATGCTTTACTTTTTTCGTCAACAATTTCACGCCACATCCGACTAGACTCTAGTACATTTGCTTTATCTATCGAAGTTATATGCTTACTTCTGATCATAGCACTTTCAAATGCCTTTTCTACAATACGTTCAATTTCTGCCCGGTGGTAATATAGTGTATCAACCGCGGCATTACCATCTTCCCGACGTTCGCTTGGCTTGCCAAAATATAGACCACCTGTCAATTCGCGAATAATCAGAATATCACTGCCGTGAATAACCTCTTCCTTTAATGGCGAAGCGTGTAGTAATGGTGCAAAACCTTTAATTGGACGGATATTCGCGAATAGACCGAGTGCTTTTCTTATCTTCAAAAGCCCTTGTTCTGGACGAAGGTGCGGAGGAAGCGAATCCCATTTCTTACCGCCAACCGCACCAAGTAAGATAGCATCAGATTGCAAACAAGCTTCAACCGTTTCGTCAGCTAGTGGTGTACCATGTTCCTCATATGCAGCGCCACCAATGGAGTGCTGGTTAAAAGTAAATGTAATATTGTACTTTTCTGCAATTGTATTTAGAACCATTTTTGCTGAACCGATGATTTCTTGACCAATTCCATCTCCCGGAAGCAGCATGATTTGCTTACTCATATTTTCCCCACCTATATCAATTAATCTATAACTATTCCGTTCAAGAGATTGTTCAAAAGTCACCAAATTACTAGCGGCGAATCTCTTCATTGGCTTGTTTCTCCGCTCCTTGGAAAAAAGTACTTTTCCTTCGTGCGAAGTGAATTCAAGGTAGCATTACTTGTGCTCATGTATCTAAATGCATACATTCCACTCCTTGGAAAAGAAGAACACTTTCCCTACGTGGGATGCGGATTCAAGGAAGATTCCTTATGCTTGAAACTACGCCGCCTCGACCTTCTTGCTTCTAATTCGGCACTTTTTGAACACGCACTTCAAATAGAATGGAAAAACTTTGGCCCAGCCACATAATAGATAGCAAAGGCCAAAGCATTCATTCTTTTATCCATTGAAAACTAAGTGGATATCGCTTTTATCAAGTTATTTTGCTTTTTGTCTTTCCGTCGCCTGCTTTTGAATTATATAGCGATTCACAGCGTTTAAAAAGGCATTTGCAGATGCTTCAATGACATCCTGAGCAGAACCTCTACCATTCATATGCTCTTCATTTACAATTAATTGGATGTGTGCTTCAGCCAATGCATCTTTTCCACGTCCAATTGAACTAATTTGATAGTCTACCAGTTCAAGATCTTCAGTAATAATTGCATCAAGTGTTTCATATAAAGCTTCGACGCTTCCGCTACCTGTACAGGCCTTTTGGACAATCTTATTCTCAGGAGTTTTCAAAGAAACAGTGGCAGTAGGTATGTTAGAGTTTCCGTATTGAACCTGGAATGTTTCCAACTTATATTTTTCTACCGCAGAATGATCTGTCTGAATCTCCGTTAAAATGGTGAACAGATCATCATCCGTTACTTCCTTTTTTCTATCGGTTAATAATTTAAACATACCGAAAGCTTCTTTTATCTTCTCATCTGATAAGGTAAAGCCGAGTTCCTTTACTTTGTCAGCAAAAGCATGACGTCCGGAATGCTTCCCTAAAAAGAGTGTATTCGATTTAAGTCCAATCATTTCAGGAGTGATGATTTCATACGTAGATGCATGCTTCAACACCCCATCCTGATGGATTCCTGATTCATGTGCAAAAGCATTTCTTCCGACGATTGCTTTATTCGCTTGAATATGCATTCCCGTTAATTTAGAAACAAGGTCACTCGTCCGTTTAATTTCATCTAACTTCAGACCGGTTGTGTAAGCATATTGATCGGAACGGATATTAAGTGCGACAGCAAGTTCTTCTAAAGCAACATTTCCTGCACGCTCTCCAATACCGTTAATTGTTCCTTCCACTTGTGTTGCCCCATTTGCCACCGCAGCTATGGAGTTTGCTGTTGCTAGCCCCAAATCGTTATGGCAATGACATGAAAGGATCGCCTTATCAATATTCGGAACATTTTCTTTCATAAACTTAAACATATATCCATATTCTTCCGGTGTCGCATACCCGACAGTGTCCGGCAAGTTAATAACCGTCGCGCCTGCGTCAATCACTTTTTCTGTAATTTGCGCCAAAAAGTCCAAATCGGATCGTGAAGCATCTTCAGCAGACCATTGCACCTGTGAAAACTTTTCACTCGCATATGTTACCATGTCTACTGCAATCTTAATTACTTCTTCAGGTGACTTTTTAAGCTTATAAGTCATGTGAATAGGTGAAGTAGCAAGGAAGATATGCACACATGGCTCCTCAGCACCTTTCAGTGCCTCCCATGCAGCATCAATATCCGATTTTACTGTTCGAGCCAAGCCTGTTACAGACGTATCTTTGATTGTATCAGCAATCATTTTTACCGCTTCAAAATCACCTTTGGAAGAAGCGGGGAAGCCCGCCTCCATTCTATCTACTCCAAAGCTTTCTAGTTGTTTTGCTATTTCCAGCTTTTCCAGGCGATTTAAATTAACGCCCGGTGATTGCTCTCCATCTCTTAATGTCGTATCAAAGATATTAATTTTCGTCATTTTATATTCACTCCCTTTTGTTTTATTTCAATGGATTTTTCACAAAAGGCATTAATTCGCGTAGTTCTTTACCTACTTTTGTAATTTGATGCTCATTTTCTTTTGCGTTAATTGCATTATAACGTGGTCTGTTTGCCTGATTTTCCAAGATCCAGTCTTTTGCAAACGCACCGGATTGAACATCTTTTAGTACTTCTCTCATGCGCTCTCTTGTTTCTTCGTTAATTACGCGCGGGCCTGATACAAAGTCACCCCACTGTGCTGTATCCGAGATAGAATAACGCATGTTTTCCAGTCCGCCTTCGTACATTAAATCAACGATCAATTTAATTTCATGCAAGCACTCAAAATAGGCAACTTCCGGCTGATATCCTGCTTCCGTCAATGTTTCAAAGCCCATTTTCACAAGGCTTGTAAGCCCACCGCATAGAACGGCCTGTTCTCCAAATAGATCTGTTTCTGTTTCTTCCTGGAATGATGTTGCTAAAACTCCTGCTCTTGCTGCACCAATTCCTTCTGCATACGCTAAAGAAAGGTCTTTAGCATTTCCGGTGAAGTCCTGGAAAATTCCGTATAGAGCTGGAACACCTGCGCCATCTTCATATGTTCTGCGCACCAAGTGACCAGGACCTTTTGGCGCGACAAGGAAAACATCGACATTTGCCGGGGGTACAACTTGTGAAAAGTGAATATTAAATCCATGAGCAAACGCAATTGCACTGCCCTCTTTTAAGTTATCTTTAATGCTTTCATTGTAAACTTGTGTTTGTAACTCATCCGGTAATAGGATCATTACTACATCTGCCTGGCTAGTAGCCTCTGCAACAGATACTACTTCAAACCCGTCTTCTTCCGCTTTCTGCTGTGATTTACCAGGGCGTAGTCCAACAACAACATCATGCCCGCTTTCACGAAGGTTAAGCGCATGTGCATGCCCTTGGGAACCGTAACCGATAATTGCTATTTTCTTTCCTTGTAATACCTCTTTGTTAATATCTTTCTCGTATAATACTTTTGACATTTGTATACTCCCTTTCTTCTTCCATGATTGGTTTATATATTATTTTATTTTAAACAGAGTAGGAATTTATCTCTGTTATCTGCGGTTGATGTCCTCTTAAAAAGGCTGTAACTCCGGTTCTTGCAATTTCTTTAATACCATATGGCCGTAGAAGCGTAATCAGTGCATCTACTTTATCCGGCTTCCCAGTTACTTGGATAGCCAAGCTGTCTTTGCTAATATCGATGACGGTTGCACGGAATGGTGAAATGATTCCTTGGATTTCAGCACTTAATTGCGGATTGCTGGCTACTTTGATTAAAGCTAATTCCCGTGCGACCATTGCCTTATCGGTAATATCAGAAACTTTAAGAACATCAATTTGTTTGTTCAACTGCTTCGTTAATTGTTCTGTCTTCTGGTGATCACTTACTTCAACAACGAGCGTCATTTTGGAAATTCCTGTTGCTTCCGTTTTACCAACTGAAATACTTTCAATATTAAATTGTCTTCGCTGCAGCATTCCCGTAATTCGATTGAGAACGCCGCTGCGATCTTGAACAGTAGCAGTTATGATTCGCTTCATTTCGTCACTCCTATCATCTCGTGAATTCCTTTACCAGGAGCAATCATAGGATAAACTTTCTCTTTCTTAACAATGCGACAATCGACAACAACTGGCCCTTCATACGAGAAAATATCGTTCAAAACAGAAGGAACATCCTCTTCTTTGTCAACTTTCACACCACGAATACCATAGCTTTCAGCCAGTTTAACAAAATCAGGATTCATATCAAGCAAGGATTCGGAATATCTTTCCTCGTAAAAGCTTTCCTGCCATTGTCTAACCATACCAAGTGCTTGGTTATTAAGAATAATTATTTTAATTGGCAAGTTCCACTCTTTAACAATCATCAATTCTTGCAAATTCATTTGAAACCCGCCGTCCCCGGATATGGATATTACGAGATCATCCGGTGCACCAAACTGGGCTCCTATCGCTGATGGAAAACCAAAACCCATTGATCCAAGACCACCGGAGGTTACCCAGCGATTCGGCTTATCAAATTTATAATATTGTGCTGTCCACATTTGATGCTGACCCACATCCGTTGTAACGATGGCTTCCCCGTTCGTAATTTTATGAATCTCTTGCAATACCCACTGCGGAGCAATCAACTCTTCAGGTCTCTCATGCCATAGCGGATAGTTTTCTTGATTTTTTTGCAAATGAGCTTTCCATTCTTGGTGATCCGGCATATCAACACTTGTGTTTAATAAAGCCTTCAACGCTTCCTTCGCATCGGAAACAACAGGTATGGCTGTTGCAACGTTTTTGCCGATTTCTGCCGGATCGATATCTATATGAGCTACTTTTGCATTCGGCGCAAAGTGCTGCAAATCACCTGTTAGTCGGTCATCAAATCTCGCACCGATATTTATAAGCAAATCACATTCATATAGAGCCATATTTGCAGCATACGTACCATGCATCCCGCCCATTCCCAACGAAAGCGGGCTAGACCCCGGGAAGCTTCCCAAGCCGAGCAACGTATTTGTGATTGGCAATTCATACTTTTCTACAAATTGCTGCAACTCTTCAGAGGCTTTTGAAAATACTACGCCGGCGCCTGCAAGCACAAGCGGTTTTTTCGCCTTACTCAATGCTTCAGAAAGCTTAATGATTTGTAATGGATTCGGCTTGGTTGTTGGTTGATACCCAGGTAGATAAAAATCTTTTTTAAACGATTTCCCGGAAACCTCTTCGGAAATGTTTTTTGGAATATCAATGACAACTGGCCCTGGTCTTCCGGTTGATGCAATATGAAATGCTTCACTCACAATTCTCGGCAAATCTTCAAGATTTTTCACTTGATAATTATATTTTGTAATCGGTGTTGTGATTCCTAGCACATCCGATTCCTGAAAGGCATCCGTACCGATCACTTTGTTTGCAACTTGGCCTGTAAAAATAACAAGTGGCAAAGAATCGATCATGGCATCTGTAATACCGGTAATTAAATTGGTTGCCCCGGGTCCAGATGTAGCCAATACAACTCCCGGTTTACCTGTTACCCTTGCATACCCTTCTGCGGCAAATATTGACCCTTGTTCGTGACGGGACAATATATGCTTGAACGAAGCTTCATCGTTGCGGTAGAGTGCATCATAAATCGGTAAGACTGCCCCACCCGGATAACCAAATATTGTATCAACATTGGCTTCAACAAGTAATTGCACTAAAAGGTCCGCACCTGTCATCGGCTGTTTCATAGTCTTTGGCATAGGCTCCTTTTCAACTTCTAGTTTCATTCTCATTTCTGATCCACTCCTCCTTAAAGGATATATAGTACTGTTTTGGATTTATCAAAAACAATTATCATAAACTCCAGCGAACTCTTCTCCTGTGAGAAAAATACAAAAAAACCCTTTTCTTCCCTAAACCCGCATATTTGCAGAATTTTTGGGGAGAAAAGAGTTATCTTTTCACGGTACCACCCAGGTTGTTCATAGCATCCTTGCGAATACTACCTTATGAGGCTTTACTTACAGCCCGCTTTGATAACAGGTGCACATAACTGCACCCGGCTAAGCATATTAGGATGTTTTCCGTTCAACTTAGCACTCAGAGATGATGTCGGAATAAAATGTAATTCTAGGCTTCCAGCAACCCTAGATCTCTGTAATTACACGACTAATTATTCCTTTTGTCCCGTCATAGAGTTCTATCATATTTAGTTTATAAATATATATGGCATTTTAATTTTTATTTTCCAACAATTCTGCGTTAAAAGTATCTTACATCTATAGTATACAGTATAACCAATTTTATTACATTCTTTATAAATAATCAACAGCTATTATGAAATGTTTTTAACTTACTTCAATTGATTTCTTGTTTTCCGGATAACATTGAACACCGTCCGTCAAAACCAACTTACGGAATGCTTCTAACAGGTGCTTTGTCGTGTCACCTGGTTTTCCGTCACCAATTTTCCTATTATCTACTACCACTACAGGTATTACTTCAGCAGCTGTACCGGTTAAAAACACTTCATCAGCTACATAGACATCGTGAAGCGTAAACGGTTTTTCTTCGAGTTCGTACCCGAGCTCCTCAGAAACTTCAATAATAACGTTTCGCGTGATACCTTCTAATGCTCCTAAGTATACAGGGGGCGTTGAGATTTTTCCATTCTTTACAATGAAGATATTGTCGGCAGAACCTTCTGTGACATAACCTTGATCATTTAAAATCAATGCTTCATCTGCATCCGCTTGAACAGAAGCAAGCTTCACTAATATATTATTTAAATAATTCAAAGACTTAATCTGTGGATTTAAAACATCTGGACGACTTCTGCGATTTGCCACTGATGCCACCTTGAGCCCATTTTCATACAATTCGCTAGAGTAAATCGCGAGTGCTTCCGCTATAACAAGTACGGTTGGCATCGGGCAATTTCTGGGATCCAATCCTAAATCGCCAGCACCTCTAGAGATGACTACGCGAATATAGGCGCTGGATAACTCATTTTTGCAAACAGTTTTAACAATAATTTGTTTAAGCTCCTCCTTAGTGTATGGAATATCCAACATAATTGAATGGGCTGATTCATATAATCGATCTATATGTTCATCAAGCTTAAAAATATTGCCACTATAGACGCGAATACCTTCAAAAACGCCGTCTCCATACAAAAAGCCGTGGTCAAAAACAGAGATGACAGCATCGTTTTTATTTACGAATTGACCATTTAGAAAAATTAACTGATTGCTCAGCGTCAGCACTCCTTTCTATATATATTTAACTCAATTATTTAATAATTAATATTGACGACAATCATACAACGATTTAACAGAAGAGTCAATATGTCAGCAGCACAACTTTAAAACAATTTCATAATTTAAAAAACACCTTCTATATGGTTGCGCTTACAACATTACAGTGTGAATAACAGCGCATTTTCACAAAAACGACACATTTATTACATTAATTACCACATAGTTGGTTGGACGAAAAAATACGATATATTACCCATCCGGAAATATATCGTTTTCGCGTTTTCTATTTTAATCGAGCAAGCGATTATTTTGATCAACAGACATTATTCTTGTTGGTGTTGTATTAGAACGGATCCCCTTTCCATGGCAAACACTGCATTCGTACTGCCATCCTTCATCATCTGCAAGCATACCGGCTCCGTCACACGCTTTACAAGGTTGTTTATGTGCACTCATTGTACATTCTCCTTCACAATAGTATGGAATTTACTTTTTGAGCTATCTTGTTACCCCATATAAACAGCTGCGTCAAGAAAGCCCTTCTTCTATTATCAGTTTTCGATAATCCAGAGTATTTATGCACAATAATTGTTTTCTTTCTCACTTTCAGTAACTATAATCTAGATGGTGTTTGTGTATTTTCTTTCAATTCAGCCGATGTCACCAATTTTCCATCCTGTACATAAATGATACGATCTGCAAGTTTGTTCGCTTCTTCAATATTATGAGTAACGAGAAGTATCGGTATTCCCCAACGTTTACGTAAATACAATAATTCTTCATGAGCTTTCATTCGTGTAATGTCATCAAGGGCAGAAAAGGGTTCGTCCAATAAAAGTAATCTTGGTTCGGTTGCAAGCGCCCTAGCAAGCGCTACTCGTTGTTTTTCACCACCAGATATTTCATGGGGATACTTTTTTATTAAATTTTCAATACGCAATTCATGGACTATTCGTTCACCTAATTTTTGATTGCGCATGCCGTACGAAACATTCCCCCACACGGTTTTATGTGGAAATAGCGCGTAATCCTGAAACAGATAACCGATATTCCGTTTCTGTACCGGAACGAGCGATTTTGCATTTTTTACAAACACGCTATCGTTTAGTTGAATGTTCCCTTGATCCAATGCGGTCAAGCCGGCAATACTGTTTAAAATCGTCGTCTTTCCCGATCCTGACGGCCCAACCAACGCAATAATTTCATCCCCCGCGTGAAATCGAACGTCTAATGTAAAATGGGGCATTTTTTTGGATATGTTTACAGTGAGCATCAAAATCCATCTCCCGCAGTTCTTTTATTTATTGGCATGTTTCATCATATTTTTCGCGCTCCACCAATTTAGCCATAAAATTGCAGTAAACCCAAGCACTACAATACTAACCACCCAAAATTTCGCCGTCACCATATCACCAGATTCAACCGCAAAATAAATAGCCAACGGAATCGTATCAGTCACGTTAGGGATGTAACCAGCGATCATTAATGTTGCTCCAAACTCACCGAGTGCTCTGGCAAAAGCCAGCACTAACCCCGCAAGCAAACCAGGCCAAGCAAGAGGAAAGGATATCGTCCAGAACACCTTCCATCTGGAAGCACCCATTGTTAAAGCAGCATTTTCCGTATTTCGATCATACTGCTGAAACGCTGCTGAAGCACTTTGATACATTAACGGAAAGGACACGACAATTGCAGCGATAATAGCTCCGTACCATGTGAAAACAACTTGAAAATCAAAGTACTGCAACAATAACTTTCCAATAATCCCTTGCTTCCCAAATAAATAGAGCAGGCCAAAGCCTACAACAGTGGGCGGAAGAACGAGCGGTAGCATAATGACCGCTTCGACAACACTTTTACCGGGGAAGGTATTTCTAGAAATGAACCGGGCGAATAACACCCCTGCTATGAATGTGCATATCGTTGCAATACCAGCTGTTTTTAAAGATAGAAACAGCGGAGAGAGACTAACTTCATCCACCATCGATCACCTGCCGCCGCATTATTTGTCAAAACCATACTTATGTAGAGTGCCTTGAGCCGATTCAGAAAGCAAAAATGCAAGAAACGCTTCCGCCTCTTCCTTACTTTCGCTATCAGAAACTACTGCACCAGAATAAATAATCTTTTTATGTAACGTTGCATCGACCTCAGCTAAAATCGTTACGTTATCTGAAATGAGTGCATCGCTTTTATAGACGAATCCTATGTCTGTATTTCCTGTTTCTGTGTAGGTCAACACTTGACGCACATCTTTAGCCAGAACATATTTATCTTTCAGCTTTTCCCACAAGTCCATATTTTTCAATGCTTCTTGTGCATATTGTCCAGCCGGAACGCTCTTCGGATTGCCTACCGCAATCTGATCAATCTTATCCGTATCGATATCTGGCACGGTTTGGATTGGCAGCGAAGCTTCTTTCCTTCCGATCAAAACTAATTGATTCCCTGTAATTTCTCGTCGTGAATCCGTATTAATCAAACTCTTTTCAGCAAGCGTATCCATCCAACGTTCATTAGCCGTTATAAACACATCTGCTGGCGCACCTTGCTCAATTTGTTGTGCTAGTTTTCCTGATCCAGCAAAGTTTAAGGTAATATCCACTGCATGATCGTTTTCATACGTTTCTTTTACTTCCTTCATCACATCCGCCAAACTAGCAGCAGCAGATACAGTGATTGCAATAGGTTCAGCTCCTGAAGCGTTGTTTGAATCTTTTGATTGATCCACTTGGTTACAAGCAACTGTAACTAACACGGTAACAACCAACACAATTACTATCTTCTTATTCATATCCAACACCAGCTTTGCTATATTTAGTTATGTTTAGTTATAATTAAATATAACTAATTATAGCTAGAGAAAATATTTTTGTAAATGTTAACATGGAATTAAATGAGTATCGCTGGAGGCTTACAACATGTCACAAAACGAACCCCTAACGACGGAAGAAGTGGCAACTATTTTAAAAGTGTCTAAACTTACCGTATATGACTTAATTAAAAAAGGAGAACTCCCTTCCTATCGGGTTGGTCGGCAAATTCGCGTTGACGCCAATGAATTGGAAGAGTATAAATCGAAAGGAAAAAAATCTCGTGCAGGTTCCCGATTAGGGGCAGTGAGTGCGTCCGAAACTCGAACGATTATTATTAGTGGCCAAGACAACAGCCTCGATATATTAGCAAGGGAAATGGATGAGAAATTGGAGAATTACCGTTTCTTACGCTCTCATGCAGGCAGCCTTGATAGCCTTATCGAATTATATAAAGGAAACGCCGATGTTGTAAGTACCCATCTGCTTGACGGGGATACTGGCGAATATAATGTCGCATATGTCCGGAAATTGCTTGTAAGCAAATCATTTATTATTGTCAATCTAATTGCGAGACAAGCCGGTTTATATGTTGCAAAAGGCAATCCAAAAAACATACAAAATTGGAATGATTTAATCCGAGCCTCTATCAAGGTCATTAATCGTGAAGCCGGTGCGGGTGCTCGTGTACTGCTTGATGAACAACTGCGCATCAACCAAATAGAACGGACTCAAATTAACGGTTATGGAAATGAACGAACTAGCCATATGGCTATCGCTGGCATGATAGCAAGCGGAGATGCGGATGTGGGAGTAGGTATTGAACAAGTAGCAAAAACAGTGCCAATTGATTTCATTCCGTTAATTACGGAAAGTTATGACTTAGTAATGGAGAAAACAAAAAACAACACATTCGTTCCTGACATATTAAATATGTTGCAATCAAAAGCTTTCCAAGCGAAACTTGCTTCTCTTGGATATGATACGAGCCGAACTGGGGAAATTGTGTATGAGCAATAGGTGATGGAGGTGGCGATGGTGTGGACGGATTGGTTTTGTCAGAAAAATAACATGCCTTATCATGGGCGAGTTATTCATTTCTGTAAATGGCACACTCGCTAGATTAATTTAAATTGTGAGGCTTGTTATTAATTGTCTAGCGAATGGTTTTCTGTTTGATGCGTGGTGCTCAATGCTTGACGCGCGATACTCATTGTTTGATGCGCGGTACTCACCACTTGACGCGCGATACTCATTGTTTGATGCGCGGTGCTTACCACTTGACGCGCGATGCTCATTGTTTGATGCGCGGTGCTTACTGAGCGACGCGCGATCCTTTGCTTCTAACCAATGCTACAAAAGCAAACTAACGATAAAAAGAACCGGTAATCGCCGGTTCTTTCCCATGAAGTATAGATTTGCACTATCTATTATAAATAATCTTTCATTAACTCCGCTGCAGATTTTGGATGCAAATAGCCAGGACCTATATCGTAGCAAGTCTTTGCACCTGTCTGGCCTTCCTTATTCAACCGATGAGCAGCTCGAGCATAAGCAACTAGGACACTAGAAGTAAATGCCGGGTTACTATTCAGATTTAAGCTGAACTCATAAATTTGATTAGTACCTTCACCTGTTTGCCCGCTATGGATGATAAATCCGCCATGCGGCATGGCAGCATGGTCTTTTTTAAGCTCTTCCTCTGTAATAAAGTTTACAGTCGTCTCATATTCGTCAAAATAATTCGGCATCGTTTTAATCGTTTTTTCAATCTGCTCTTTGCTTGCCCCGTCTTCCGCAACGATGAAACATTCTCGCTTATGCCTTTCACTTTTAGATGCTTTCGGGTTTTCACCGTTGCGTACTTTTTCGATTACTTCATCTGAAGGAAGTGTATATTGCACACCTGCCTTCACACCTTCCACTCGGCGAACTGCGTCGGAATGTCCCTGACTCAATCCTTTCCCCCAAAAGGTATACGTTTCCCCTTTTGGTAACACAGCTTCTGCCATGACCCGATTTACAGAAAACAGCCCCGGATCCCAACCGACCGAAATAACACTCGTTTTACCACTCTTCTTTGCCACTGGATCAACGGAGGCGAAAAATTCTGGTATCTTTGCATGTGTATCATAACTGTCTACCGTATTAAACATAGCGGCAAACTCAGGTGTTTGTTCCGGCAAATCAGTTGCTGATCCACCGCACAAGATCATCACATCAATTTTATCTTGAAAATTTTTCGCTTCATCAATATGTAAAGACGCTACATTCGGATCAAGTGTGTCAACTGCTCCACGTCTTGAAAACACAGCAACAAGCTCCATGTCCGGTTGCTGACTGATCGAAGCTTCAGCTCCTCTCCCCAAATTGCCATAACCTACAATTCCTACTTTAATTTTACTTGTCATCCATATCCCTCCAATTAAAAACGTTTACAGGCATTTATTTTATAGTATCGTTTTTTATTTATGTGTGCAATGCTGACACTCTTTTTCATAATCACCTAAAAATGGTGGAATACTACATGAAGGAGGTGTTCTTCATGTCCAATGCCTATCGTTGTCCGAACTGCAAAACAAACCGGACAAGATTCAATATGATTGAACAAGTCAATCGCCCGGTTAAGCTTGACCCCCAAACTGGTGCGATTACGGATGAATTTACATCAGATAACATGAATCCCTTCCACATGGCCTATAATGGACCAAAATACCGCATCCAATGTGGTGCCTGTGGGCTGATTGAAAACGAACGAACCTTTAAACAATTTGCCACATATGATTCATGATTAAGATAACACTCTTGTTAGGGGGTGAGTAACAATGGGAGGAAAACCGAAAGGACCGAAGCAAAAAAAAGATCCGGACTTGCCACAAAGTCCAAAACAACCGTACGGAGAACCACTCAGTGGATCTCATAAAGTGAAAAACAAAAACCATTCTCGTCAGAAAAAAGACGCTTCGCATGATATGTAATTCTGGCGGCAAGGCATTATTGCCCTTGCTGCTTTTTTCCTTTTTAAACATATCCCCCATTTCCATCATCTTATTCCAAATATCAATCATGTTATGTACATTACGAATTAAAAAAACTCTTCTTCATCCATAATGAAGTTATTCGATGAAGGAGGTTGCATTGTATGTTGCATATAGACAATGTCTCGAAAAAATACGGAAAAGAGACCGCATTAGATGGAGTGTCCCTATCCATTCCTGCAGGTATCTGCTTTGGGCTGGCAGGTCCGAATGGCGCAGGAAAATCAACTCTATTAAAAATCATCACTTCCATTATCCAAAGTGATGGTGGAACAATGAAATTTCATCAAAAGAAACTACAGCAAATAAAACAAAAAATCGGCTATGTTCCTCAAGAAATTTGCTTGGAACAAAGTTTAACTGCCTTACAAAATCTATATTTCTTCGGGCGTTTATATGGGCTAAGAAAATTCCATTTAAAACAACGCGCAGAAACGGTTCTTGCTTATATTGGATTAGCAGAACGAGGAAATAATAAAGTTTCCACTTTTTCGGGTGGAATGAAACGCCGTTTAAATATCGGCTGTGCACTTATGAATGAGCCGGAAGTTATCATTATGGATGAACCAACTGTAGGAATCGACCCACAATCGAGACAATATATTTTCGATATGATTGAGAAGCTAAAGCAGGAAGGACGTACGGTAATATACGCAAGTCATTATATGGAAGAAATTGAAAAAGTATGTGATGAAGTCGCATTTATTGACCATGGTAAGATCGTTGAAAGTGGACCTGTCGATGAACTGCTCATCAAGTACGCTACTCCGTCCGTTTACGTTGAAGGGCAACGCATTGATGAAAAATTGCTTGAATCAGTCGGGAATATACACCGAAAACAAGATGGCTTTTTAATTATGACAAGAAATCCATTACTGGCGATGGAAAAAATTCTGGTGAACTGTAGAAAGCAAGCTTCCCCATTGAAAAAAATTGAACTTGTTCAACCGCGAATGGAAGATGTATTTTTCTCACTAACAAGTCGTACGCTGCGTGAGTAGTCAATTGCATAAAACCGCCTCTCATGACTCATCTGAAATATACAAAGGAGTGAAAGAAAATGTTGGCCATTTTAAAACTTGAGCTATTAAAAACGATGCAAGATCGCGGCATTTATTTTTGGACTTTTATTTTACCAATTATTTTTACCGTTTTATTTATATCCGTGTTAACTTCAGGAGTAGAAAAAACAATTCAGGAACAAATGATTGTTTCCATTATCCCAGGATATGCGGTCATGTTCGTGTTCTTTATTATGATCACCATGGTTTCTACATTTATAAAAGACCGTGATAACGGGATGACTGCAAGACTTGCAAGCACGCCACTTTCACCGTTTCAATATTTACTCGGAAAATGGATTCCTTACATGATCATTGTTTTAATCCAGATCACTGTTTTACTGCTGTTTGGTAAACTCGTTTATGATGTTCCGCTCCGTGAACCGTTATTATTAGTCATACTAGCCATCTTTTTAACGTTTACGGTGACCGGGCTTGGAATGGCGCTCGCACTTATCGCCAAGACCGATAATATGGGAATTGCTGTTACACAAGTGATTGCGCTCGGCGGTGCCGTAATCGGAGGACTATGGATGCCTATTGACATGATGCCGGAAATCATAAAAACAATAAGTAAATTTTTGCCACAATACTGGGCACATCAGGCTTTTACCAACACAATGACAGGTACAATCCAGTATTCCGATTTTGCCTTAGCTATTTCCATCCTGTTTGCATTCGGTATAATAGGATTTATTACAGCATTTGTTCGCTATCCACATTTTTTAAAACTAGCGAAAAATTAGCGCTACCCACAGTGGGGGGATTAGAGTGAAAGTAAACATTGATATTGATGACAGACACGAGGATACGTCCATCACCATTCAAGCTAAGGAATGGACAAAAGAACTGGAAGATATCGTCTCCATGATTAAAAAACGAAAACCGCAGCGGCTCTTTGGTATTTCCGATGAGCAAACGGTATTGCTTGATCCATCGAAAATAGACTATATTTATGCAGAAAACAGAAAAGTCTTTGCCGTGATGGGTAATAAGCGGCTAGAAATTAAAATGAAGTTATACGAAGTAGAAGAGGCTTTGGCAGGACATGACTTTATGCGTTTTTCAAAATCAGTCATCGGAAACATTAATCAAATTCAACGATTCGAGCTATCGTTCAATGGAAATCTGTGCGTTTTCTTTCAAAGTGAAAATAAAGAGTATATTACAAGAAAATATGTGGCTCCTATAAAAGAAAAGTTGGCAACGGGAGGGATGGACTAATGTTTACGACTATTGAAGTTATAAAAAGAAGTATGCTCGGCATTGCTTATGGCGGTATATTTACATTTATCTTTTTAACGATTGCCATGATCAACAACTTAAATACGAATATACCCGTTATTTGGAAATCCATGCTCGCCAGTTTCATTCTCGGTATTTTCTTTGGGGTTGCTTCTTTTATATTTGAACATGACAATTGGAGCCCGTTAAAGAAGACAATCATTCATTTCAGCTTGTCCATTGCCTGTTATTTTTCCATTGCCCTATTTATTGGGTGGATTCCATTAAAGGTTCAACCCATTTTAATCAGCATTATCATTTTCATTGTAATCTATGTGATTTTTTGGTTTTCCTACACAATATATTTCAAGAAGCTGGAGGCGAGTTTAAATGAAGATTTATCGAGAAGAAAATAACTTTTTCCTGGAACAGACCTTCGATAAACATCTTTCTTAGCCTCCATATCCCCGGCTTCAGCCTATTAAGAGGAAAAGAAGCTTGCCAATAAACATTAAATCCTTCATAACCTGACAGGTAATGAAGGATTTTTATTTATCGTAAATAAAACCGGTATTTATTTGTTTTTGGGATATAAAAGAAATATAGACATATAAAAAACCATGACAGGGATATGATAATTGCACCAATCACATCTGTAGCAAAATGAGCATCAAGATAAATACGACTTACAGCAACAGCTACCAACAGTCCAGTGAGTATGACGCAAGCAACGACTTTTAATGCTAAGCTATTAATATAACGAACTGCTAAGTATATTAAAAACAAAAACAATATCGTAGCACGCATTGCATGCCCACTTGGAAAACTGTAGGACTGCATGTCAAATGAAATATTAAACACTTCTATATAACTTGCTTCTTCTCCCGGACGTTCCCTCTGGATCATCATTTTTAATAAAAAGTTTAAAATAACCGCCCCAACCGACAGCGTAAAAAAGAAGAAAAAATGGCGCCAGTGTCGTTTCCATAGAAAAATCAGGCCTAACACTACAGTAATGAGCAAGATCATTTCACTTGAACCGATCAATGAAATAAAATGCATTGCCTCCGTAAAAAGTGGTGCTGTATATTGCTCCATCCAATAGGCGATATTTTCATCTATTAAAAACCCTTGCATGCCCGAGGCTAATAACGCAACAATGATAAATAAAAATAAAAATAAACCGGAAGTGATCAACAATGACTTCTTTCTCTTCCCCAACCGCATTCTATCACCTATTCTTTCTACTATGCTGTTAAGTCCAACACTTTTCAAAAAAAGCGTAAGCGCCCTGGTCAGCCTCAGGCATAGCTTAAGCAAGAAATCGTAGTGGCGTTTATTGCCGCGAAGAGTTATTGCTTAAGACCTTGAGGGGCTGGACGCTTACACTAGACAGCTATGCACAAAATTCTATACTTTCTGACCTATTTAAAAATCTTTGCCACGGCCTTTTGGTTTTAAACGGCGCTTTAACTTCACGAGGCTGTGCATTTGTGCGTACATTCCATTCTCGGAGGCTCGCGTAATTAAAAACCTAATACAACTTAACCATATTTTTTCGAACAGCTAACCGAAATTATATCACCTTTTCACACAAAATCATTCTTTTATAGTTGAAAAAAATTAAAAAAGCACTATAATAATAGTTGTGTTCATTTTTGCGGGGCATTAGCTCAGTTGGGAGAGTGCTTGCGTGGCACGCAAGAGGTCACCGGTTCAAGCCCGGTATGCTCCATTATTATAAACGCTTATACATCAATATGTATGGGCGTTTTTGTTTTGTTGAAGTTGTCAGATTTAAGGTGTGGTTGAAAAGCTTTTGAATAACGCAATTAACTCTCAGCTTGACCACGTAAAACAACATTCAAGCGCACTTAAATGCTGGTCATAGTTAGTTAACTGACACAGTCTACATTTATGCGTTTAATTGAAAGGTATTATCTTATTAATTAGTGTTATATTTTAATACATCTTGCAAAAGATAGAATAATAAATATAGAAAGAGTGGTTGAGTATAATGTTAAAACATGTTTCTAATGGATATGTAGCAAATAAATTAATAAAAAGCAGCTTGCCAAAAGTGAAAAATGACGACAAAGCAGCTAAACAGTTTGAAGAAGGGTTTAATTTGTCAAGGAACACAATGAGATTTGCTGGACTTTTAGAATTAATTGGTTCCGTATTTTTGTTAATGTCTGTATTCGGAAAAATATTCGTTAGAATTGGTGCGGTTTTAGTAAACATCGTTCTTCTTGGGGCAGTTTTCAAACACTTTCAAGCTGGTCATGGCGTGAAGGGAGCCAAAAGCGCATTAAAATTGTTTGGTTTAAACACGCTTAATTTCATTGAGACTTTCCGAAAGTAATTTTAATGAAGTGCCAGGTACAGAAGTATTCAGAATAACCTCTGCACCTGGCACTTACTTGTCTGATGCAACTTGATTATGAGCCGGTTTCTGATATATCAGGTATTCCACAATCTTCTATGTTCTACCCTGATAGTTAAGCACCTAGCAAGTTTCATAATTCCTTTTTTCAAGCGTTCGAGATAAACGACTTTAAAGTCATTCTTACAATTCTTTTACTGTACCTCTAGGTCAATGACTACTTTTCCCCGTGCGCGACGTGTCGTTGTTTTTTGTAGAGCATCTAGAGCATTAGCAAATGGATAGATTTTTTCGATGGTTAGTTGTATTTCATTCTTTTTAATTTGTTCCATTAGCGTTGTTAGTTCTTGCTTAATGTCAACCTGGTGAACAAGGGGATGTATAGAGATATTACGCTCACTACTCAGTTGATAATCTGAAACTGGCACGACAACACCACCGTCTTTAACCGCTTCTATGCTAGTCATTCCAGTGTTTGGTTGTATAGCTAGAGCAGCATCTACACCACCTGGCCTCCATTCCTGCACTTGATTTTGCCACTGAGGGTCCTGATAATCGACAGTAAAGTCGGCGCCAAGTGAACGCATATAGTCATGGTTTTTTAATGACGCAGAACTGGCAACTTGAATTCCTCGCTTTTTCGCCAATTGAATTGCGAATGTTCCTATAGCGCCAGATGCACCAGCAATGAATAAAGAATCACCTTGTTCTAGAGGCAAGTAATGAAACGCTTTTAAAACCGTATTACCGGCGACCGGAATCGCTGCTGCCGTAGTGAAATTCATATCATCAGGAATATTTAAAATTAAGGCGTCCTTAGAAACAACCGCATATTCAGCCCATACTCCACCTTTTGGTTGCATCATGCTTACGAAAGCGATCCGTTGGCCAGTGGAGAATCCGACGGCTTGAGTCCCCACTTCCTCAATGATCCCTGCAGCTTCAATGCCAATCGGATAAGGGAATTGCATGTCTTTAGGCAAGAAGTAGCCATCATGAATACCGACACCTATTGCACAGATACGAACGAGTAATTCGTTCGCTTGAATTTTCGGTACGCGTACTTCTTCTTGAGAAAACGTCGCATCCGCTTCACTTTTTTTTACAATTGCTTTCATCATGTTCATAAATAAATTCCTCTCTTAAATCCTCGAGATTATTTTGCATGACTCTCTTAAATAGATTCTGCACTTGCAGATAAATTAAATGCTTCTGCCAACAACGAATATGATTTATGACGTGCTTCTTTATCTGTAATCATATTAGCGACCATTATTTCATCTACTTCTGCTTCCTTTGCTATTTGTTCTAATTGTTTTTTTACACTTTCGGCACTACCGATAATAAACTTATTTTTGTTTTGCTCACGCGCTAACGTTTCTTCTTTTGTATACTTGTGTGCGCGAGCTTCCTCTAATGTTGGTGGTCCATATTTATATTGCCCTGTCATCCACCGTGCCCACTGCAACTCTGCAGGTCCTGCTATGTCTCCTGCCTCTTCATCTGTATCAGCGCAAATGACAATGATTGATAGCATACTATACGGTTGTGCCAAATATTGTGAGGCATTAAAGTTTTCACGGTATTTTTTTAACATTGATACCGCCCAATCAGGATTAATTTGACCCGCAAAGGCAAAACCTACCCCTAATTGGGAAGCAATTTGCATACCTCCATCACTGGATCCAAGCATGAATATCTCTGGTCTTAACGATGGGTCAGGCGATGCATTTATATTTTGATATGGATGACCTTCTGGAAATTCGCGATTAAAAAATGCAAAGATCTCCATCAATTGATTCATCATCGCTTCTCCAGTTAACGGTTCATGGTTATTCCTTAAGGCTGCATTGGTAATTCCGTCTGTACCTGATGCCCTCCCCATTCCTAAATCAATCCGACCCGGGTGTAATGCCTCAAGGATAGAAAAGTTCTCAACTACTTTCAAAGGACTATGGTTCGGTATCATAATTCCACCAGAACCAATACGAATATTCTTCGTTAGAGCTGCTGCATGTGCGCTTAGCAAATCGGGGGACGTACTCATTTGAAACGTTGCATTATGATGTTCTGCAAACCAATACCTCGTATAGCCTAAACGGTCTGCCAACTTCACTAGTTCTGTCGAGTTTTGCAATGATTGTGATGGTGTTTCATCATTATAAATCGTTGCTAAATCGAGTATCGACAACTTCATTTATAAAACCTCCCGTGTTCTTTAGGTAAATATGTATAAATCAATCACGTGTCTTTCCTATTAAATAATATTTAGTACACTAATTAAAACGCACATAAATAATAATGTCAACCAATCCTATTACTTGATAAATATGACTAGTATAATCAAACAAAAGGCAGGCTGTTTTGACCACCTCATCATCAATTGATATAATTATGTTACTAACAATTAACAGGAGAAGTATAGCATGATTGAAAATGAAATAAGAGAATTATTGCAAACATTAAATAAGCAAACACGAAGAAAGTATGCCGAAAAATTTCGTGATATTAATCTTCACGTAGGACAAGAATCTGCATTATGTGTTTTATGGGAAGAAGACGGGATTACCCAAACTGAACTGAGAAAGCAAATTGGGTGTGAAGCATCCACGTTAAGCAATATGTTAAGAAAACTAGAACAAAATAATATTGTCTATCGCAAACAAGCGGAAAATGACGCCAGAAGCATAAATGTATTTTTAACACAAAAAGGCAAGGAGCTACAAGAACCAGTGTCAAAGATTTGGGAGACTCAACAGACGAAGCTGCTCGAAGGAATATTACCCGAGGAATTATTACTCATGCGCCGGATTTTACAACAAATGACAAGCAATATGATGAAAGCGAATTAATTTATCGAACGCTTCGCAACTTGCATTAAAACCTCTCAAACATTCGTGCGCTTTTTCAACAAACATTGACACTCTACATCTCCCCTTCGCTACATGAAATCCGCTGTATATCATTACCTAAACGTCTGCAGTATAGTGTGTTGCTGTAGACGTTTTCTGTTTCTTTATTTAGAATGAATACTAAAGCAATGATTTCAATTACTAACCTGTATGTCGAGATAGAAATCACACGGATGTTTCACCGTAATAAAACTGTTTTTCAATACAATTTTACAGGGGGAGTTCAAGATCACACACATTACACTGAATTACGATTATGCAACAGATTTCTTTGACATAACTGAACTGCGGCAATGGAATGATGCTGTTCAATCAGCACATGACCACTTACATAACAAAACAGGTTTGGGGAATCAATTTTTAGGCTGGATCGACCTGCCCGTAGCCTATGACCAAGCTGAATTTGCACGCATAAAGGAGTGCGCAAAAAAAATACAAGATGACTCAGATGTATTGCTCGTAATTGGCGTAGGAGGCTCTTATTTGGGAGCTCGAGCAGCGATTGAAATGCTGACACATACATTTAGCCATCATCTTTCCAAAAAAAAGCGACAAGCACCAGAAGTCATATTTGTTGGTCATCATTTGAGCTCGACATATATAAGCGAATTAATGGATATTCTCAAAAATAAAGATGTTTCAATTAATGTTATTTCCAAAAGCGGGACAACGACAGAGCCTGCAATCGCCTTTCGTATCTTTAAAGAAATGATTGAAAAAAAATACGGAAAGGTAGAAGCCAGCAAGCGTATCTATGTCACAACTGACAAGGAAAAAGGAGCATTGAAATCAATTGCAGATCAGGAGATTTATGAAACATTTGTTATTCCTGATGATATTGGTGGGCGCTATTCGGTATTAAGTGCGGTTGGTTTATTACCGATTGCCTCCAGTGGAATTTCCATTGATCAAATGATGCAAGGAGCTCAAGCAGCCAGAAAAGAATTATCAAATCCTACGCTTGAAGATAACCCGGCTTATCAGTATGCAGCAATTCGAAATATTTTATATAACAAGGGAAAAACAATCGAAATACTCGTTAACTATGAACCACAATTACACTATTTTGCTGAGTGGTGGAAACAACTATTTGGAGAAAGTGAAGGAAAAGATGGAAAAGGGGTCTTTCCTGCCTCTGTAAACAATACTACAGACCTTCATTCACTTGGACAATATATTCAAGATGGGCGTCGCGATCTTTTTCAAACGATCTTATCTGTAAGTGAACCGAAAAAGGAAATAAAGGTGGAAAAATCAGAGACGAATGAAGATGGTCTAAATTACTTATCAGGAAATACAATTCATGAAATAAACCAAAAAGCATTGCAAGGTACACTGCTTGCTCACAAACAAGGTGGCGTTCCAAATCTAGTCATTGAATTGCCGGAATTGGATGCTTATTCATTCGGTTATGCTGTCTACTTCTTTGAAAAAGCCTGTGCATTAAGTGGTTATTTATTAGGGGTAAACCCATTCGATCAGCCTGGTGTCGAAGCATATAAAGAAAATATGTTTGCATTATTAGGAAAACCCGGATTTGAAAAAAGAAAAGCACAATTGGAGAAAGATATATAGAACTACATGCGCCCGACTTGGAGACGGAAAACCTGCACCAGTCGGGCACTTTAACTTCTGCACTTCTTTTGTTTATCTCTCTTTACTCCGCTTAATTACTTTTTCCTAAGCTTTTTTTGGCTTTCATCTACCATATCAACGACGTCCTGCTCAAACAATAAGCCTAAATGTGGTTTTAATTAAAATGTGAATTTATACCTTTTTACATCCAAATCATATTTCCTTTAATAAATTAGCCATTTCAATGGCGGCAACTGCTGATTCCGCCCCTTTATTTCCTGTCTTTGTACCTGCACGTTCCAGTGCTTGCTCTATCGTATCGGTTGTCAATACACCAAAAATGATCGGTTTTTCGTATTGAAGCGATACACTGGAAACCCCTTTAGAAACTTCCCCACAAACATAATCAAAATGAGGTGTTGACCCTCGAATAACAGCACCAAGGGCAATAACTGCATCATAGTCCTTTTTCGCCAACCGTTGTGCTGTCAATGGAATTTCAAATGCCCCTGGCACCCATACGACATCCACCTGCTCCTCTTTAACGCCATGGCGTTTTAATGCATCGACTGCCCCTGTCAATAAGTTACTTGTAATGAAATCATTGAATCTGCTTACAACAACCCCTATATTAAGGTCTGTCCCGATGACACTTCCCTGAATCACTTTATCCATGATAATCCCTCTCCTTATTGATGAAAATTCAGCAGGTGCCCCATTTTTTCACATTTGGCATGCATATACATTCTATTTTCATTTCGCAATTCCACCTCGATCGGAAGGCGTTTATTAACCCTTATTCCAAATGACTCTAATGCTGTAATTTTAGCCGGATTATTCGTCATTAAATTAACTTGGTGGATGCCTAAATCCTTTAAAATTTGTGCACTAAGCCAATAATCCCTCATATCCGATAAAAACCCTAATTGTTCATTTGCCTCTACCGTATCCAAGCCTTCATCCTGTAACTCGTATGCACGTAATTTATTGATTAACCCAATCCCCCGACCTTCCTGACGCATATAAATTAAAACACCACGGCCTGCTTTTTCTATTTCGGCAAGTGATTGATGTAGTTGTGGTCCACAATCACAACGATATGAGCTAAAAACATCGCCTGTCAGACATTCCGAATGAATTCGCGTGAGGATCGTGCTTTCGGAATTAATATTTCCTTTTACAAGTGCTATATGTTCCTTTTCATCTATATCGTTCGTATAACCTACCATATTGAATGCACCATATTCGGTAGGTAAAGTAGTCATAACCTCCCGTTTCACGTGCTGTTCATGCTTTTTCCGATACATCATCAAATCTTTAATCGTAATTATTTTAAGATCAAATTCAATAGCCATCTTTAATAAATCGGGGACGCGTGCCATCGTCCCATCCCCATTTATAATTTCACAAATGACTCCCGAAGGAAATGCACCGCAAAGTTTTGCCAAGTCTACTGCCGCTTCTGTATGCCCGGAACGAGTCAATACACCACCATTCTTTGCGATGAGTGGGAAAACATGGCCGGGCCTTCTAAAGTGTTCAGGTTTTGCGTTGGTGTCTATCAACATCTTGATTGTATCTGCGCGCTCCTTCGCACTTATTCCAGTTGTTGTATTTTTATAATCAACACTCACAGTAAAAGCAGTGTCGAATGGATCCGTATTTTCCTGCTCCATCATTGGAAGCTTCATTTCCGCTGCTAGGTCGTTAGTGATCGGCATACATACGAGCCCTTTTCCATGGGTTATCATAAAATTGATTATTTCCGGTGTCACTTTTTCTGATAATGTGACGAGATCTCCTTCATTTTCCCGATCCTCATCATCGACTGCAATTATTGGTTTACCTGCTTTTAAATCGGTCATTGCCTCCTCGATCGTATGAAACATATACAAACACCTCCGTCATTTTCCGACTCCACATCATTCATTAATGAAGCCGGTGTTTTTCAAAAGTTCTTCGTTAATTCCATTTGTTTGATTGGATAGTCGGGCACGAAGCATGTGCTGCACATATTTCCCTAGCATATCGTATTCAATATTCACGATATCACCTACCGATTTTTGCCCGAGCGTCGTTTCTGCAACGGTATGAGGAATAAGCGAAATCGTAACTATATTCGAACGTACATTAAATATGGTAAAGCTAATGCCATCGACTGCAATCGAGCCTTTTTCCAGAATAAGATCGAGAGATTCAGTCGATACTTTAATATCATAGTAAACAGCATTTGCCGTCTTTTCCTTCCTCATCACTTCACCAACACCGTCGATATGACCAGAAACAAAATGCCCGCCAAATCTACTATCCGCCCTCATTGCGCGCTCTAAATTTACTTCCGATCCTGTTATCAGGTCGTTTAAAGATGTCGACTTAATTGTTTCCGGCATTACATCCACTTGAAAGTCATTGGAAGAAAAGGTTGTCACCGTTAAACAAATCCCATTTACAGCGATGCTGTCCCCAATTGTTACATCTTCCAAAACCTTCACGGCCCCAATAGTCATTGTTATCGATTGTTCAGATGTTTTCTGTATCGTTTTTATGTTTCCTTTTTCCTCAATAATCCCCGTAAACATCGCTATCCGTCCTTTCAGGCACAGCTGTAATTTTAATATCCTCTCCAACTCTTTCCACATTGTCGATACTCAAATTCCAGCTATCCGCTATAGATTGAAAACCTTCACCAGCAATGGAAGGGGCTGCTTTTTTACCGCCAAGCAGCTTTGGGGCAATATAAGCAATCAACTGATTTATTCGCTTTTCTTTTAAAAATGAACCATGAATTTCCGCACCGCCTTCTACAAATAAAGACATGATCCCATTCTGCCCTAATATTTTCAGTACTTCTTTAATAGATACCGTTTCAGTTTCCAATGTGATGATTTGTATACGCTCGTGTTTTGCATACATCTTCTTTTGTTTTTCCGACACATGACAACCTGTAAAAATCCACGTATCGGACTCCTTATCTGTAATAACTTTTGCATGAACTGGCGTGCGCAAATGCGTATCCAAAATGACCCGTACCGCATTTTTTCCTCCGTTTGGCAAACGAGTGGTAAGACTTGGATTATCAACTATTACTGTATTAACACCCACAAGGATGGCATCATGCAAGTGCCGATGGTGGTGCACATCTAGACGTGCCTCTTTCCCGGTTATCCATTTGCTCTCCCCAGTGACTGTTGCTGTCTTACCGTCTAAGCTAGTGGCTGTTTTAACAGTGACAAAAGGTGTTTTTGTCTCTACAAAATGAGAAAATGCTTCGTTCATTTTCTGCGCTTCTTTGTGTGAAACACCAACATCTACTTCTATCCCTGCCTTTTCTAGGGCAACTATCCCCTTACCTTTTACCCTTTCATTCGGGTCGACCATTGCAACAACAACCCTTTGCACACCCATTTCGATAATCAGATCCACACACGGAGCCGTTTCACCGTAATGACTGCACGGTTCCAATGTTACATATAAAGTAGCTCCCATTGCTTTTGATCCAGCCATTTGTAATGCATACACTTCCGCATGGGCATTTCCGGCCTTTAAATGAGCGCCAAAACCTAAAACCTCCCCTTTTCTAACGACAATTGCACCAACTGGAGGATTCGGACTTGTTTGCCCATAAGCCATGTTCGCAAGTGACAAAGCAAAATTCATGTAATAATGATCGTTTAACATAGCTCTCCTTTCTGTTTTTGCATAATAAAAAGCCCCTGAATACACTTCAGAGGCGTTAGGATCGAATTTTAAGATAAGCAAGCAAAATAAATAGACTTCTAGTCAATGGACATTTATGTTTGAAATAAACGTATTATTACGCATTTCACTCCGGACAACAGAACGTTTAAAAATAAATACTACTATCCGTATCATTAATAAATGCCCACTATTAGATGCTTGACTATCCAAAATTCCTTCTCCCATCCAGACTATAACTGTCGGTCCCGGACTTTCACCAGGTCCACCGCTTGGCATAATGAGCCGCACGGGTCACGGACTAAGAAGCTAGACGCTTCATCACCGTCGGTTGGGAATTGCACCCGACCCCGAAGGAATAATTTCAAGTATTCAGTTTTCATATTAGTTTAACATTCTTTTTGTAAAAGTAAATACTATTAATTAAGTATTTTGATTCCAGTTAACTGAAATTTGAATTTCAAAGATAGGACTTAAAACTTTATAAACGATGTTTATTCACGTTATCTTCAATTTTTAATGGCTAATGATTTTAAATCTAGTCTCATCCAACTTTCCTGGAACACAAACATTAGCAATTATTGAAATATTTAAATTCAAATGATATGCTATCATTATACATACCATTTATTGTAAAAGAGACATTTCCCGAAAAAGCAAAGATGAAGATCAGGAGGTGTTACTTCGAATTATTACAAATAATTAAATGTTTCTTTCCTACCACACGCATTAAATTGATTTAGAAAACTAAGTTCTTACATTAGAGGAGGAATACTATGAAAGCGGAAACAAAATTTGCCCCTGGACTGGATGGCGTCATTGCGTCTGAGACGGCAATCTCATTACTTGATACGGAATTGGAGAAGATCGTCATTCGAGGTCACGACTTAATTGAATTATCAAAGTCAAATGATTACTTGGATATTGTTCATCTTTTATTCGAAGGTTCTTTACCCGATCAAGAAGAAAAAAAGCAATTGGAAGAACGATTAAAAACAAACTATGACGTCCCAAATACCATTTACGATCTGTTAAAAATGTTGCCGAAAGATACACATCCTATGGACGGACAACGAACGAGCATTTCCGGACTTGCAGGCTTTGACAAAAAACTCGATGATCGGTCTCAAGAAACGAACAACAGTCGTGGCTACGAATTTTTGGCCAAAATACCTGCGATCACCGTTAACAGCTACCGCATCCTGAATGGAAAAGATCCAGTACCGCCACGTCAGGATTTATCTTACAGTGCTAATTTTTTATACATGATAACCGGGAAAGTTCCAACAGAAAAAGAAAGTGAAATATTTGATCGTTCCCTATTGCTATATAGTGAACACGAGATGCCAAATTCCACTTTTGCCGCAAGAGTTATCGCGTCGACGAATTCTGATATGTACGGTGCTTTAACCGGAGCCGTCGCATCCTTGAAAGGTAACTTGCATGGTGGCGCAAACGAAGCGGTCATGTATATGTTGCTTGAAGCCGAATCCGTACAAGACTTTGAAGAACTCATTATGAAAAAGCTCCATCATAAAGAAAAAATTATGGGTTTTGGCCATCGTGTCTACATGCGAAAAATGGATCCTCGCGCATTGATTATGAAAGAATCATTAAAGGAGTTGTGTGAAGAAGAAGGAGATTATACACTTCTTGAAATGTGTCAAGCAGGCGAAGACATTATGAAGGAGGAAAAGAACTTATATCCGAATTTAGATTACTATGCAGCTCCGGTTTATTGGAAGCTTGGCATTCCAATTGAATTGTATACACCAATCTTCTTCAGTGCTAGGACTGTAGGGTTGTGTGCACATATAACGGAACAGCATGCAAATAATCGACTTTTCAGACCACGTGTCAATTATATCGGCGAGCAGTATAAGTAGATCAACTGGGGAGTTGAATTCCGCCCGCCAACTAAAAATTGTAGCATGATTCGACATAACAAACAACAATATGGGGAAAGGAAGAGTATATTGCAGGTAGAAACAAATACAGCCGATCAATTGTTGGAGGAAATCGCCGACTATGTATTAAACAAGGAAATTACGAGTGAGGAAGCTTATACGACCGCTCGCTACGTATTAAAAGATTCCTTAGGATGCGGTATTTTAGCACTTCGTTATCCGGAATGCACGAAAGTTCTCGGTCCTATCGTTCCCGGTACATCCGTTCCGAACGGGGCGCGAGTTCCTGGGACGACACATGTGCTCGATCCTGTCAAAGCAGCTTTCGATATCGGGGCAATTATTCGCTGGCTTGATTATAATGATACATGGCTCGCGGCAGAATGGGGACATCCTTCTGATAACTTAGGAAGTATTTTAGCTGTAGCCGATTACGTCAGCCAGCATCGTTTAGCACAAGGAAAGAATCCCCTAACCGTTCATGATGTACTGGAAATGATGATTAAAGCACATGAAATACAAGGCATCCTTGCGTTAGAGAATAGCTTTAATCGTGTCGGCCTTGACCATGTGTTACTTGTAAAAATTGCTTCCACTGCAGTAGCGACAAAAATGCTCGGTGGTGGACGTGAAGAGATCATTAATGCTCTTTCTAACGCCTGGATCGACAATGCAAGTTTACGCACATATCGTCATGCACCAAATACCGGATCGAGGAAGTCGTGGGCAGCAGGAGATGCAACGAGCCGTGCAGTCTTTCTGGGATTACTCGCAGTCAAAGGCGAAATGGGTTATCCAAGTGCTCTTACCGCTCCAGAATGGGGTTTTCAGGATGTCTTGTTTAATAAACAAACCGTTAAGCTCGCCAGACCGATGGCATCATACGTGATGGAAAATGTTCTGTTTAAAGTTTCTTATCCAGCTGAATTCCACGCACAAACAGCGGCGGAGGCGGCCATTCAATTGCATCCACAAGTAAAGGGTCGATTGAAGGAAATCGATAAAATCGTTATTTCAACACATGAATCAGCAATTCGAATTATTGATAAAAAAGGACCATTAAATAATCCGGCTGACCGTGACCATTGTCTCCAGTACATTACAGCCATCGCTTTAATGGAAGGAAATATCGTCGCAGAGCATTATGAGCATGAATTTGCTGCTGACCCGTTAATTGATGAATTGAGGGAGAAGATGGTCGTTACGGAAAATGAACAATATACAAAAGATTATTTAGATCCAGATAAACGTTCTATTGCCAATGCTGTACAAGTTCAGTTTACGGATGGTACAGCAACCGAAATGATTGAATGTGAATATCCACTCGGTCACCGTTTCAGAAGAGATGAGGCATATCCACAAATTGATGAAAAATTCGCTAACAATTTAGCTGTTCACTATACTATGAAACAGCGAAAAACGATTGAAGCTGCTTTTTCTGATCAAGAAAATTTAGATGCAATGAATGTAAACGAATTTCTCGATTTATTTGTTCAAAAGTAATACAAAACCTTTATAGTTTTCACGCTTGCAAAAATTAAGGGTATTCGGATTATCATATGGAACATGAAAAATAAAAATGAGTAATGCTAATATCGCACACTTATTTCCGAATACCCATAAATAACAACTAAGATTAGAAGGAGGTTCATCCATGGCCTGGATCGTTGACCAACCATCCTCTCAGGAAGTTTTGGCAGATCGGTTTAAACAGTTAATAAATGAAAAACAAATATTACAAATGCCCGGAGCTCATGATGCTATGGCGGCTCTTGCAGCAAAAAACGCCGGATTTTCTGCGCTTTATTTATCCGGTGGAGCATATACAGCGAGCAAAGGAATACCTGACCTTGGCATTGTTACGTCAACAGAAATTGCCGACCGAGCTAAAGATCTTGTACGAGCAACTGATTTACCTGTTCTCGTCGATATCGACACCGGATTTGGCGGTGTGCTGAACGTAGCCCGAACCGCACGGGAAATGGTGGAAGCAAATGTAGCGGCGGTGCAAATTGAAGATCAACAACTACCTAAAAAGTGCGGGCACTTAAATGGAAAACAGCTCGTTCCAAAAGAAGAAATGGCTCATAAAATAAAGGCGATCAAAAAAGCAGCCCCATCGCTTGTCGTTATCGCACGTACCGATGCAAGGGCTGTAGAAGGGATTGATGCCGCCTTTGAACGAATCGAATTGTACATCGAAGCAGGTGCAGACGGTATATTCCCCGAAGCACTTCATACAGAGGAGGAGTTTCGCTTATTTAGTGAAAAGGTTGATGTTCCTCTGTTAGCAAACATGACCGAATTCGGAAAAACGCCATTTATAAAAGCGGGCGAATTTGAAGAAATGGGTTACTCCATGGTTATCTATCCCGTTACTTCCTTACGTGTTGCCGCAAAAGCATATGAACGGATTTTCCAATTAATCAAAACGGAAGGCACGCAAGAAAATGGTATAGAGGACATGCAAACACGAAAAGAGCTATATGAAACAATTAATCTCGATGAATTCGAAGCATTGGATGAAGCGATCGCAAAAACAGTTCTAACGGACGAACATTCTTGATTCTATTCAACAAACGATGATTCTCGTATTTAAGTAAGAGAATCATCGTTTTTTCATATCTTTACAACAAAAAGAAGGTAATATATATTCACGCTATAATATATCTATAAAATTATAACAGACTAGAGCAAGTTGGTATAAAGGAGGTTTTTATCATTAAACAAGTATATTCTACGTTCAAAGAAGCTGTTGCAGATATCGAAGACGGTTCCACCCTGATGGTTGGAGGATTTGGTCTATGTGGAATTCCCGAAAATGCGATACTCGCCCTTGTTGAGAAAAATGTAAAAGATTTAACGATCATTTCCAACAATTGTGGCATTGACGATTGGGGGCTTGGCTTATTGCTTAAAAACAAACAAGTCAAAAAGATGATCGGCTCATATGTAGGCGAAAACAAAGCTTTTGAACGACAGGTAATAGATGGCATTATCGAGGTTGAACTGACTCCGCAAGGAACGCTCGCCGAAAAAATCCGGGCAGGTGGTGCAGGGATTCCCGCCTTTTATACCCCAGCCGGCGTAGGAACCCCGATTGCAGAGGGGAAAGAAACTCGTAACTTCAACGGCAAAGAATACGTATTGGAAGAAGCACTAATCGCCGACTTCAGCATTGTACGGGCGTGGAAGGCGGATAAAATGGGCAATTTAATTTATAACAAAACAGCGCAAAACTTTAACCCAATTATTGCTGCTGCAGGGAAAATAACGATTGCTGAGGCAGAAGAAATTCATGAAACCGGAGAACTGGATCCTAATACCATCCATACACCGAGTATTTATGTACAAAGAATCGTTCAAGGAGATCAGGAAAAACGAATTGAAAGACGAACTGTAACTGCTTGATTCTGTTCACATCAGACTAACTCGGTAAAACGAATAGTTTCATACTACTTTTAGAAAGAGGTGTTAAAATGACTGTAAAGAAAGTAGCTAATCGCGAAAAAATTGCACGTCGGGCCGAGAAAGAAATACTGGATGGCTCGTATGTCAATTTAGGAATTGGCATGCCAACACTCGTTGCAAATTATATATCCGACAATAAGCAAGTTATTCTTCAATCGGAAAATGGCTTGCTTGGTACTGGACCATATCCCACGGAAGCGGAAATTGATCCGGATTTGATAAATGCCGGAAAAGAAACCGTTACTACCATTCCGGGAGCAGCATTTTTCGATAATGCCGAATCATTCGCTATGATCCGCGGAGGTCATATCGATGTGGCCATCCTTGGAGGCATGGAAGTGTCAGAAACTGGCGATCTTGCCAATTGGATGATTCCAGGTAAAATGATTAAAGGCATGGGCGGTGCAATGGATCTCGTTAATGGCGCCAAGAAGGTCATTGTTATAATGGATCACGTAACGAAAAATGAAGATGCGAAAATCCTAAGAAAATGCACGCTTCCTCTGACTGGTATGGGTGTAGTAAATAAAATCATTACCGAAAGAGCAGTTATCCGAGTAACAGAAAACGGGCTTGTCTTAGAAGAAGTCGCCAAAGGATTTACCGTTCAGGAAGTCATTGAGACGACAGAGGCTCCACTAACAGTTGCTAAAGATTTAAAGGAAAATACTTTTTAAATATGCACGATGATAAGGTCAAACGTAATTAATCCATCTCGCATAGAAAAGAAAAGCCTTTGATCTAACTATCGAAAATAAATATAATAAGGTGGCACAAAAATAAATTTTATATTTCCATGCCACCTTTTTGTAACTTTATTCGATTGTAATAATATAGAGGTTTTTTTGACACTTCGAGACAGCCTATACGTTAATATCCGCTGCCTTTACCGCCTTTAACAATCTCTTTACCAGAGCTTGCACCAATTCGAGTAGCTCCTGCTGCAATCATACTTCTAGCTGTATCAAGGTCTCTGACACATGCAGAAGCTTTGACGCCCAAGTCTGGCCCAACGGTTTCTCTCATCAATGCGATGTCTTCCGGTGTGGCACAGCCTGGCCCGAATCCGGTTGACGTTTTCACAAAATCAGCTCCGGCCATTTTAGAAAGCATGCAAGCCTTTTTCTTTTCCTCTTCTGTCAAAAAGCCGGTTTCAATAATTACTTTTACGACTGCCTGACCACCTGCGGCGAGAACGACACCTTCAATGTCTTTTTTCACAGTATCATGGTCACCTGATTTCAGTGCCCCAATGTTAATAACCATATCAACTTCCGTTGCTCCGGACGCTATTGCATCACGTGTCTCAGAAATTTTGGTAAATGTACTTGTTGCACCTAATGGAAAGCCAATAACTGTTGTGATTCCTACATTTGTGCCTTCCAGTTCTTTTGCCGCTGTTGGTACCCAGCCAGGATTAATACAAACCGTTGCAAATTGATATTCTACCGCTTCCTCACACAATGTTATAATTTGTTCCTTCGTAGCTTCAGGTTTTAATAATGTATGGTCAATCATCCGGGCTATTTGTGCTCCGGTGATGATTTTATTTTGATAAGCTGCAGGTTTACTTACAGCAGGTTTCGTTTCATTTGGTTGTGCTTCATTATTACTTGAAATTTTATTCATTACTTGTGCTGTAATTTGTTCAACTAATTTTTCCATTTCCACACTCACCTGAACTCACCTCCGATGTATAATTTCCTTATTCAGGTCTTTCTTCAATTTTATCTACAATACCTACGATAATGGCGTCTACCGCACCTTCAGGATCGTTCAATATTTTCCGGGCTGACCCGCCTTCTTCCATAATCAGGACATAATCCCCAGCCCCAGCCTGTGCGCGGTCGACCGCAATAAATGAATCGGCAATCGTTCGGCCGTTCTGATCAACAGGCTCGACTATCATTAGTTTTAACCGGTGATGGCTTTCGGTCTTGACGGTAGAAACGACATTCCCGATTACTTTAGCCAGCTTCATTATAGCTTAGGCAACATTTTCTCGACTTCTTGATGTGGGCGTGGGATCACATGCACAGATAAGAATTCACCGACACGTCCGGCTGCCTCAGCACCTGCTTCTGTCGCAGCTTTCACAGCACCAACATCTCCACGGACCATTACTGTTACAAGGCCACCACCGACTTGAACTTTCCCAACTAGTTCCACATTTGCTGCTTTCATCATGGCGTCTGCTGCTTCTACTGCCCCTACTAATCCTTTTGTTTCAATCATTCCCAATGCGTTATTCATCTTTGTTTCCTCCTTGGTCTTGTATATGATAGTAATCAATTATTCCCATAATCCCTGCGTCTGATGGAACGAGTTCTTTTTGCTTTTTAAGCGGTAAGCTCGACTCGCCGCTTTTCGCTAAATAAACAATATCATCTTTTCCTGCCTGTCCCAGCGTATCAATAGCAATTTGCAATTTTCCTTTTGGAGTAAGGTCATCTTTTAACGGCTGGACGACCATTAATTTTAACCCGTTTAATCCTTCATCTTTCTGTGTACAAACGACGTTGCCTACGACTTTGCCGATATACATAACAAAGACCTACTTTCCTCGTCCAATAAAACGACTTTCAATTTCCATCATCTTTGTTACTCTGCGATCATGGCGACCTCCGGAAAAATCAGTCTCCAACCATTTGTTAACCATTTGCACGGCGAGTCCCGGGCCTAATGTTTGACCTCCGATTGAAAGGACATTTGCATTATTATGATCTCTACTGTTAATAACAGAGGAGAGATCCCAACAAACTGCACAGCGTACTCCCGGTACTTTATTTGCAGTCATCGCACTTCCAATGCCGACACCGTCTATAATAATTCCGACGTAATCGTCATTAGTTGCGACACTTTCTGCAACGAGGAAGGCAATATCTGGATAGTCAGCCGATTCTCCTTCATTACAGCCATAATCAACAATTTCATACCCTTTTTCGGTTAACTCTTTTTTGATTTTTTCCTTTAGTTCAAATCCACCATGATCACTTCCAATGGCAATTTTTTTCATCAACTATCCATCCCCTTACGAAGCGTTCCAACGATCTTCTGAAAATCATTAGCTACTAAACTTGCGCCACCAACAAGAAAGCCATCAATATCCTTCATGTTTGATAAGATGCCTGCATTGTCGGGTTTTACTGAACCTCCATATAAAATGGGCATTGCCTCCGAATCCGTGCCACAAATTTCACTTAATGTTAGACGAATGGCTTCATGAACGGTTTGAGCTTCGTCAGGTGACGCCGATCGACCGGTTCCGATAGCCCATACCGGTTCATAAGCGATAATAAGTTTTGAGAAGTCGTTTATCCCTTCCAAAGCTTGCAGGAGTTGATGATTCACCACTTCATTGGTAAAGCCCTGTTCCCTTTGTTCGATTGTTTCACCGACACATATGACTGGATTTAATCCTATCTCCAACGCCCGTTTTATCTTTTCATGAACCATTCCATCCGTTTCACCGGCAGCACGTCTTTCCGAATGACCGACAATCACATACTGGCAATCCAGTTCTTTCAGCATTGCTGCGGATATTTCTCCAGTATGTGCTCCTTCGTGTGCAGTATGAAGGTTTTGTGCACCCAGCCCAATTGTTTTGCTTCTCTTTTGCAGTAATTTGTTCATCGGATAAAGTAATGTATAGGGTGGGCAAATGACAACATCATTCGTTCTATTTTCACCATTATCACAGAGTTGTTCAAGAAACACTTCCGCCTTTTCAAGCGTCATGTTCATTTTCCAGTTTGCAATAACGAGCTGTCGTCTTTCGTTTTTCGCAAATCCTTTTTTTCTTAAAACATCCTCGACGACTTGTCGAACAATGCTTTCCACTTGTTTTTCCATATGTGTACCTTATTCTACTTGGAAACCGGCAAAATGGATTCTACTTCACTGTTTGGACGTGGGATGACATGAACAGAAATCAGTTCACCTACACGCTGACAAGCTTCAGCACCGGCTTCTGTTGCTGCTTTTACAGCGCCTACATCACCACGTACCATTACCGTAACAATGCCTCCACCTACCAATTCCTTCCCAACTAATTCCACATTTGCTGCTTTCACCATGGCGTCGGATGCTTCGATTGCACCTACTAAACCTTTTGTTTCAATCATACCCAATGCTTCTTTTGTCATTTTACTTCCTCCTTTAATTTCGCTTGCTACTTTTGTTGTTGATTTCTTTGCTTTAGGAGCTGCTTTTTGAACTTTCTCTTCCTTTTGGTTTTCGCTCACTCTTGTCACTCCTTAAATAATTCGTAGTCCGTCAACGAGCACACAACGACGTTGTCTTGTAAATGTTTTTGCTGACGTTAACCCTTCCCCTGTTGGACCCGCAATTGTTAACGTTGTAAATCCTTCACTGTCAACACCAAGTCCGGCAACAGAAGGGCCGTTGGTAACAAATATAGTAGCTTCAATTTTTTGTGCCATTTTCGTTACGTTGGCGATATTTTGCGAATGCATCATCGCGGTATGGCGATTACCCTTTTCAGCTTGATAGGCTAGATCGATCGCTTTGTCCACACAAGGAACTTTGACAATCGGGAGTATCGGCATCAACATTTCTTTTTGGACAAGTGGATGGTCGAAGCTTGTCTCCGTTATGATTAATTTAATAGAAGGGTCTGCTGGAAGTCCTGCAGCTTCTAATAAAACGGAAGCATCCTTTCCAATATAATCCTTATTCGGATAGAAGCGACCATTTTTTTCGACGAGCACGACTTTCAGCAACTTATCCAGTTGAAAGGACTTGAGCTCAACAGCATGATTTTTTACCATCTCTGCCTTTAATTTATTCGCTACTTCCTCAACGACAAATACTTCTTTTTCGGCTGTACATAAAATATTATTGTCAAAACTTGCTCCAACAACAATATCTTTGGCTGCTTTTGGAATATCTGCTGTTTCATCCACTACAGCAGGCGGATTTCCTGGACCTGCGGCGATTACTTTCTTTCCGGTGCTCATTGCCGCTTGGACAACCGCACCCCCGCCAGTAACGACCAGCGCATTAATATCGGCATGGTTCATGACTTCCTGGCTCGTGTCAATCGTCGGCTCAGCCACAGCTGTAAGGACGTTTTCCGGTCCTCCAGCATTTACGATTGCTTCATTCAATAGCTGCATCGCTCTGAGAGAAACACGCTTTGCACTTGGGTGTGGATTATACACGACTACATTACCTGCAGCGACGAGTGAAATACTATTGTTAATGATTGTCGCCCCCGGGTTTGTCGTTGGCGTAATTGCTCCGAAAATTCCCAATGGGGCATACTCAACAAGTGTTAATCCTTTATCACCTGTATACGTTTGACTATTTAAATCTTCTGTCCCTGGAGTTTTTTCCGCAGCCAATACGTTTTTGGCGATTTTGTCCTGCACGCGGCCTAAACCCGTTTCTTCAACAGCGATCTTTGCAAGTTCTTCGGCATGTTCCATACTTGTATCGCGCATGGCTTGAATCATTTGCTTGCGCGTTTCAAGCGAAGTCTCTTTCATTTTCTCGTTTGCGACTTTGGCAGCTTGCACTGCTTCATTGACGGTTGCAAAGACACCTTTACCTAACGAAACGGTTTGTGCTTGCTCGCCAACCTCCGTTACTTGAGAATCGATTTTTTGAATGACTTTTTCAACCAAAGCTTGAATATCTTTTTCACTTATATTCAATTATTTTCACCTACTTTCCTTTATTTGCTTGAAATGTCGTTGTTCCTGCGATTTCGATATAGTCAATGACACCCACAATGGCTGAATCAACAGGAGTATCTTTTGTTATGTCTGTCTGCCGTGCTGAACTTCCTCCAACGACCATAACAATTTCACCTACACCAGAGCCAACGGTGTCAATACTAACGAGTGGCTTTCCATCCGACTTTAATGTTTCCATATCGAGCGGCTGGACGACGAGCATTTTCTTTCCAGTAAGTTGTTCTACTTTGGATGTTGCAACAACACTTCCTACAACTTCGGCAACAATCATTCAGCATCTCTCATTTCTTCTTTTCCTTTTTTATTGCAATTCCCAGTTCCCTTGCTGCATCCTTCGCCATTGGAGTGACGACACTTCTTTCTGGGAGGATTGCTTCTTTCTCCCCCATTTTAGCCAATTCTTCCATATGTTTAGCAAGAACTAGCGGGCGTTGGGTCCCTTCTTTTGTTAACATAGCCCTCAATTTCTTTTCCACTTGAGTTGTTGAACAAAAGTGAACACCATCACTACTTAATTGCTTCATGTACTGCTGAACCTTCTTTTCAATAGATGGTTTAGGTAAAAAAATGTTCCCTTTTCTCTTTCGTACGAGATCATCTCCAAGCAGTACGGGCTTTCCTTCCAATATCATTTGCAGCGTAACCCATATGGTTTTTGTATCATCAATCAACAGCGAAAGCTTTGCTAAAAACCCGTGGCTTATATTTGGCACATATAAAATATCAATTTCTTCCATTAACAATTTCAGCTCATTTTGACCAATGCGTGAGATGTCAATGACGGGAATGTTGTGAACCTCGGTTTGTCGGTCAGTTTCGCTTATTCCAAGTGTAACATTATACTTCATAGACAGCTCGTGCACTTGATTCTTATTAAGTGAAGCTGGACTCTCGGGAAGCAATACTAAAATATGTTTTCCAAAAGAACCGTGGTCGCTTTGTAAATATTCATGGATCGTTTGCCTGACGACCGAAGCTACATAATCTTTCATTTTAATCAGCTCCTGAACGCACGATAAAACCGGCTTGGCCATTTTTTATATACGCTGCGTTAGCTTCGTCAAAATCAATATGCATTTCCAATTTAAATTTCGGCGATACTCGAATTAATGTTTCGTGAAAAGTCATGCTGCGTTTTCCAGGTACATAAACATCGACATAGTCCTTATCTTTCAATCCAAATCTTGCGGCTTCATCGGAATGCATATGAATATGTCTAGCTGCGCAAATAAGCCCTTTATCTACTTTCAGCTGCCCTTTTGGTCCTTGCAGTGTGAATCCCGGCGTTCCGTCAATATCACCTGAATTGCGAATGGGGGCTTTAACTCCTAGAACAAATCCGTCACTTCTGGATATCTCCACTTGGCTTTCACCTCTGGCAGGCCCAAGTATTCGCACGTTTTTCAGTTTTCCTTTTGGCCCAATTACCGTAACCGTTTCTTCACAGGCAAATTGTCCCGGTTGTGACAGTGCCTTGAATTCGGTTAATTTGTACCCTTTCCCGAATAGCCGTTCAACAGCCGCTTCTGAAAGGTGTACATGCCGATTGGAAACGCCAATGGGAACTTCATTTGGTTTGACTTGACCATTTTGTTGCATTAATACTTCCATTACTGTTTCTTTTACGATGTTTGCCAATTGTTGTTGTTCCATCTCACCCTCCCCTTCTTATCCTAGCTGTTTTTTCACTAGCGCTTCTGCTGTGTATTGATCTGTTATAAAAACATTTGCAAACTGCCCTTGCAATGCACCAATAATACTTTGCAGTTTTTTAGAACCGCCGGCGATTAAAACTGATGTTTCCTTTGCGCTTAACAAATCAAGACTAATGCCAATCGTACGTGCGTTCAGCTCTTCACTGCACAATTCCCCGTTGTGATTAAAAAAACGTGAGCAAATATCTCCAACCGCTTGTTTTTGTTCTAAAACGTCTAAATCATGCTCATTAAAATAACCCGCTTTAATTAAGGTGGAATCTTCGTGTTTATCGCCGACGGTAAATAAAGCGATATTTGCTTTTTCAGCCAACTCAAGCACACTGGAAATATGCCGATCAGCGACAATGATGTCCTTCATTTCTTCTCTTTCTACAATTGCAGGTAATGGAAGAAAATACGGTGATGTTTGAAAAGCTTCTCCGAAATAATTTAAAATTTGCGCAGCATATGTATTTGACTCCGAATGAGAAACGCCTCCATTTAATTGAACGACCTCTACATCTTTCACATGCTTTTTGCTCATGTTTTTCGCTACTTCAAACAATGTTGTCCCCCAAGACAAGCCTATCACATCACCGTCTTGAACTGTTTGATAAAGATATTCAGCAGTTTTTGATCCCAAATATTTTTTAATCATTTCTTCTTCATTTGTGGGGACGTTTACGATAATGCATTCTTTTAGGTTAAAGTATTCCTTAAGCTGTTCAGCATGTTTTTGTTCATCTTCTATCGTATCAATGATTCGAATTTGCACAATGCCCTTATCTTTTGCTTCCTGTAAAAGCCTTGAAACAGATGGTCGGGATATGCCAAGCTCTGCAGCAATTTCTTTCTGACTATATTCCAATTGATAATACATTTTTGCAGCTTTAATAACACGATCCATCTTTTCTCCACCTAACTCCTACACAGTCTTACTGTTTACACACCGCATTTCACATGTACGGTGAACGTTTGTTCAAATGCATTTGAACGTTTGTATATATTCTACCTCTTTAACTACTTTTAATCAATGTTTTCCTTTATAAAATAATAAATAAAAGCGCAAGCGCCCTGCCTAGAATCGTAGCGACTGTGCCAGCTCAAAGCTGGTGGTTCGAAGTTGGGACTGTAGCTTCGCTTTCGTCCCACCGAAAAGATTTGTGGCGCCGCCTGGGACTGCGCGTGAATACTCGTCACACAGAAATATTTGTACGTCGAAGCTAGACAGCTATGGGCAAATTTTTATACTTTATTTACGTTATTAAAGAAGCCCCTCTGTAGTATCCAAAGCAATGTATACTTTTATACTCCAAAGGGGCAACAGTGACTACGAATTATTCACGTGTCGATATAAATGTTTCCAATTCATTTTTATAAGGCATTGCCGGTGCTGTACCTACTTTTGTCACCGATAGTGCACCAACTGCGTTTGCACGGCCAACTGCTTCATCTAATGAAAAACCATCAGCAATAAATGTTGCAAAAGCTCCATTAAATGCATCGCCAGCACCCGTTGTGTCCACCGCTTTCACTTGATACGCTTGGACAAAGCGCCCATCATCAGACCCGTCGTAAACAAAGCACCCTTGCTTACCAAGCGTGATGATAACTTTGTTCACACCTTTTTCCACCAGAATTTTAGATGCCTTTCGTGCAGACGCCTCATCATTTACTTCAATCCCTGTTAAAAGGCTTGCTTCCGTTTCATTCGGAGTGACATATGTTACCTTTGATAATAGATCATTCGTCACTTCCTGGTATGGAGCCGGGTTTAATACGACCTGCTTCCCTAAGGAATGTGCGAGATTCACGGTTGCTTCCACTGCTTCCATGGATGTTTCCAATTGGAGCAGTACAATATCAGCTGTTTCAAAATCAGCTTTTGCTTTTTCAACATCCGCTTTTGTAATTTTTCCGCAAGCCCCAGGTGCAACGACGATCATATTTTCACTATGATCGTCAACCGCAATCAAGGCAGTTCCTGTTACTTCGTCGGGGTGACGTGTAATATACTTTGAGGATATACCTTCTTGTTCGAAATTCTTAATAGCTTCATCTCCGAAAATATCTTCCCCGACTTTTGTTACCATCGTTACCTCTGAACCTAATCTTGCTGCGGCTACGGCTTGATTTCCGCCTTTACCGCCAGGGCCCATACGGAACGGGCCGCCTAACACGGTTTCACCGGCAGTCGGTATATGGGGAGTGCGGCTCATTAAATCAACCACATAGCTCCCAACTACGATAATGTTTGCCACAACATTCACCTACTTATCTCGTTTTAACTTCGTCTACATTATCTTCCGTTACGAGTGTATTTTCCAATGTAATCATATCTTCCACTTCTTCACCTTCAAGTGTTTTAATTGCTGCGTTTACTGCTTCACGCCCAAGGAAAAAAGGTGGTTCCGCAATTGTAGCGTCCAAGCGGCCTTCACGAATTGCCTCCTGTGCTGGGTCAATTGCATCTGTACCGATAATTGTAATTTCATCTAAGCGTCCTGCTGATTCAATGGCAGAAAGAGCTCCCATGACCATTTCATCATTTGCTGCGTATACAGCATCAATTTCATCGTTTGCTTGTAAAATATCTTCCATTACAGATAATGCTTCACCACGGTCGAAATTAGCAGACTGACTGGCAATAATTTCAATACCATCGACGCCGTCCATATGATCATTGAACCCTTGACTACGGTCACGCCCTACGTTTGTACCAAGGATCCCTTGAATTTCAACTACTTTACCTTCTCCACCGAGTTGTTCTTCCAAGTAAGACGCAGCAATTCCACCGGATTTCAATGCGTCAAAACCAACGTGTGTTACTATTTCTCCATCTGTTGCTTGACGGTCAACGGTAACAACCGGAACATCTTGATCATTGGCAAGAAGCGCTGCTTGTCCTGCTGCATCACTGTCAACCGGATTTAGAATTAGTAAATCAATATTTTGCTGCAACAAATTTTCTACGTCAGACATTTGCTTTCCTGGATCACCTTGTGAGTCTGTTACAACAAGTTCAATCCCATTTTCTTCCGCTGTTGCTTCTGCCCCTTCTTTCAAATCAACAAAGAACGGGTTATTTAATGTGTTTACTGCTATACCAATTTTCATATCGCCGGACGATTCTTCACCTGAATCGCCGTTATCACCTGAGTTGTTCTCGGCGTTATCATTACCTCCACCACAAGCTGCTAATGCAATAAGTAAAACAAGACCAATCATACTAAGAAACTTTTTCATTCAATTCAACCTCCATTAATGTTATTTTTTAAGATTTGCTAACTTACTATCAATTAAAACTGCTGCCAATATAACTAAGCCTTTGGCAATATCCTGATAGAACGGTGATACGTTTGTTAAGTTCAGAATATTGTCAAGCACACCCATAATCAACGCACCAATTAATGTCCCTGTAACACCGCCCTTTCCACCTGAAAGTCGCGTACCACCAATGATTACTGCCGCAATTGCATCCAACTCCATCCCGGCACCGGCATTAGGCTGTGCGGACATGAGTCGGGAAGTATATATTAATGCGGAAATAGAAGCGAATAAACCTGCTAGTGAATAGACCGCAATTTTCACACGATCTACGGAAATACCGGCAAGACGTGATGCTTCTTCATTTCCACCAATTGCAAAGAGGTAACGCCCAAATGTTGTATGCTTCAACACCCAGTACATAAAAATGAATATGACCAACATTAAGACAATCGGAAACGGTATTCCAAAAACGTCTCCCGACCCTATGAAGCGAAAACTCGAATTACTGACAACGATTGGGTTCCCTTGTGTGAAAACCAACGTCATTCCACGTGCAATAACCATCACGGCCAACGTGGCAATGAATGCCGGCACTTTACCTTTCGCTATAATAAAGCCATTAAACGCACCTAATAGGATACCAACTGCTAAACATGCGATAATTGCAATCGGGAGAGAAGCACCAGCTGTTATCACACCTGCAAGCACGGCCCCCGAGAAGGCCATCACTGAGCCTACTGACAAGTCAATCCCGGCTGTTAAAATAACTAACGTCATCCCGACAGACATAATGGCGATGATCGAAACTTGTCTAAACACATTAAATAAGTTACTTGTCGTTAAAAAAGCGTCCGATAAGAAACTAGCTACGATAAGTAATAATGCAAATATTAATAAAACACGGTATTTATCAAGAAGTAGGACAATATGAATCCATTTCTTTTTTTGTTCTGCACCTTGATTAGTTTCCAACCGTTTCACCTCCTGTAGCATAATTGAAAATTTTCTCCTGTGTTGCTTCTTCTGCTGTTAACTCACCGGTAAGTTTGCCTTCATGCAAAACAATTGTTCGGTGCGCCATACCTAATAATTCGGGCATTTCAGATGATATTAAAACGATCGAAATACCCTCATCTGTTAGATCTTTAATTATTTTATAAATTTCCGTCTTAGCTCCTATATCAATCCCACGGGTAGGCTCGTTTAATACAAGCAATTTCGGATTCATTTGCAGCCATTTTCCAAGAACAACCTTTTGTTGATTCCCGCCGCTTAATGTACCGACTTCAACGGATGGATGGTGCACTTTTACTTGAAGTGCTTTCACCCATTTTTTTACAGCTTCATCCATTTTGGCTTTATTTAAAACACCTGCTTTGGCAATTCTTCTATAGAAAGGAAGAAGCAAATTTTCATAAACGGACAGATCTAAAATAAGTCCTTCCCCTTTACGATCATCTGTTACTAGTGAAATACCTGCATCAATAGCTTGTTTTGGCGTTGTTATCTTTTGACCAAAGAAGTTGACGGACCCACTTTGGATTTTCATTAGTCCGAACAAGGCTTTGGACAGTTCAGTCTTTCCTGAACCTAACAACCCTGCAACGCCCAATACTTCTCCTTTCCGAACCGTAAAGGAAATATCATGTAAGCTGTTTTTGACGGTTAGGTTTTTTACATTCATAATTACTTCATCACTTGGTTCGTTTCTTTCTGGGAACATGTCAGCAATATCACGTCCGACCATCATCGAAACCATCGTATCCTTCGATGCATCTTCAATGTTTTTAGATCCAATGTACTCCCCATCCCGCAAAACAACAATACGGTCCGCAACTTGAACAACTTCATCAAGTCGGTGGGTGATGAAGATTATCCCCAGACCACTTTTACGAAGTGTATCCATGAGGTTTAACAACGTTTGTGTTTCTTTATCATTCAGCGTTGCAGTCGGCTCGTCCATGATCAAAACTTCCGAATCGAAGGAAAGTGCTTTAGCAATTTCAATCAACTGCTGTTCAGCAACTGAACATTCCGAGATTGGTGTATCCGGTGATAAATGCGTAATCCCAACTTTTTCAAGCACTTTTTTCGTTTCTTCTCGCATCATTTTCCAATCGATAACACCACTGATCTTTTTCTTCTCTCTCCCTAGAAAAATGTTCTCTGCAATCGATAAGTCGGTAATCAAATTAAATTCTTGGTGTATAATACTAATTTTCAGCTCTTGGGAATGCTTCGGATTAAGGATCGTTACTTTTTCACCGTTTAAATAAATGTCACCCGCCGTCGGACTATATACCCCGGCAATAATTTTCATCAGCGTTGATTTTCCTGCTCCATTCTCCCCAAGTAAAGCAACAATTTCGCCTTTATCTATGGACAGATTTATTCCTTTAAGTACTTTTATTCCCGAGAATGACTTTTGTATATTATCTAATGCCAACAGGCTTGTCATTACGCATTCCTCCTTTCCATCCATTCAGCGCTCCTTAGTAGACGACGCCACCGACTAAAATGACATTTGCATAAGGAGTAAATTCACCAGATCGAATAAATCCTCTCGTGGATTTTGTTCGTGCTTTAAAGTCTGTATGCGGCATATATTCCACTTCAACGTTTTCGAACCGTTTTAGTATTTCTTGTTGCATTTTCGGACTGGCTGTTTTAATTTCTTCTGCCAAAATGATTTTTTCTACGGAAAGCTCATCAATCACTGTATCAAGTAATTCTAGAAAAGGAACCATCCCTTCTTTTAACGCGAAATCTATTCGTGTGTTCACTTCTTCTGGCAATGGCAGTCCGGCATCCGTTACGACAACCTCATCTGTATGTCCAGTTTCTGCTATTAGTTTGTTTAACCCTGGGTGCATTATACCTCTCTTTTTCATCGTTGTTCCTCCTTTTGATGTAAACGTTTAGATAATATTTAAATGATTTATTCCTTCTATATATTCATTCTTAATATGGCTAAAAACATCTAATTGAATCGGATTTTATGTTCGTTTTCAGACTAACTTTTAAAGCATAAGGTTCCTTAAGACCCTATATGCTTTTTTATTCTCTAGCGAATACGCCTGCATGATTCTCTTATGTTCAGATGGGGGGTTAAAATAAATTGCCTTTTTTGCATGGATGATTCATTTCCCGCCTTCATCCGGTCGTAAAGCAATTGAAACGAAACTTCGCCCAAATGCCTCATCGGTCGTGAAACGGTCGTAATTTGTGGACTCGTAAATGTTGCAATTTCTATATCATCAAAACCGATAAAAGCAACTTCTTCTCCCAACATCCAATTTAATTCTTTCATCGCTTTAAGGGAGCCTATGCTCATTAAGTTGTTGCTGGAGAAAATGGCTGTTGGAGGGTTTTTCAATTGAGCGAACCTTTTCGTCAATTCAAATCCGCTATATTCTTTAAAGTCCCCATCGCCAATCCACTCTTCTTTCGTTTCCAACCCGTGTTCTTCCAACGCTTGCATATACCCTTTATATCTTTCAAGACCAGGTGTAGTATCTTGTGGCCCTCGTATAATCGCAATCTTTTCATGGCCCTCTGTAATTAAATGCTGGACTGCTTCATAAGCACCTTCCCGGTTTCCAATAATCACAGTATCAACGTCAAATTTTTTTATGACCCGATCTACTGCGACTATAGGGATATTCGCGTCAATCAAAGGTTTGAGTTGTTCTCCGCTTTCATCGGCAGTTGTAACAATAACCCCATCTACGCCTCTTTCCAGTATGTGTTGAACAATTTTACGTTCAACTATTCTTGAATCATTTGAATTACTAAGTGTAGTAAAGTAATCCTTTGCAATCGCTTTCCTCTCAATCCCAGCAACTACTTCGGAAAAGAAAGGGTTACAAATATCTGGTATAATTACGGCAATTGTTTTTGTTTCTTTACGCACCATGCTGCGTGCGACTGCACTGCGGACATAGTTAAGCTCTTTGATAGCCTGTACAATCTTCTTCTCCGTCTCCTTGCGTACGCCTCCTTGCGTGTTAATTACTCTAGAGACGGTCGCTACAGATACGCCGGCACGTTTTGCAACATCTTCTATAGTTGGTTTAACTCGATTTGTTTTCATAGTCAGTCACCTTTTAAATGTAAACGTTTAGAAAAATAATTAAAAGGATGACATGAAAGCGTATCCCTTTAAAATTAATATAGCACTATTAAATTAAATATGCAACGTTTTTTTTAGGATAAAAGATCTATTTTAGATGGTAAAATCAATCTGATCTCTCATTAAATACAAGTATTTTCATACTTATCTTTAATACTATAAATGATTCGAGGATTTATTGATATGCTTTAATTTTCAGGTTAAAAAATTGTAACCGTTTAGATTCCTAACAATAAAAAAGATTGCACAAAAAACATAGCACTTTAAAAACTAATATTGTACTATTCATTTTGTTGTGCAACCCTTTTTAGTCAATAAATTGTATTCCAAATTCATACTAACCTTATAGAATGCTTAGTTATATCTATCAATTCTAATTCAGACAGCGGTATCGTAAATCTTGTGCTTTCAGGACTTTTTGCTTTGTTCATGACCTGCAGTTTGTGCACCTCGCACATTATGGATCCATGCTTTATCTTCATCCATCATTTTTTTGGCTGCATAGATGGTTAAAAATTGAATAACAATAATTGGCAGTCCCATTATTCCGGAAAGCACTTCTAACGGTTCAAGCCCTCCAATTCGCAAGAGCAGGAGTGCAAGCACTGTAATTACACCAGCTACAATAATTCGAAGCAGTCGAGACGGCTCTCGTTTACTCATATTCTCTGTACCTGTATATGACGCGATTGTATAGGTGGTGGAATCTAACGTTGTCGTCAAGAAAATCATCGCAATGATGACGAAAACAATAATAACCACAGTCTGTAGTGGTAACGACTGAAGGATTGTAGGAATGGCGGACATTTTATCGCCGTCCACGATTTCGTTCATATTTAATTGACCAGTTAAATATCGATGAACTCCCAATCCTCCCAAAACACCTGTTGCCACCCATGAAATAAGAGTCGGGGCAAGTAAATAGGTCAGGATCATTTCTTTTATTGTCCGCCCTTTGGAAACTTTTGCTGCAAATACGCTGTGCAACATCGCCCATGTTGCACTGTAAGCAAACCAAAAAACTAGATGACGTTCAATATGAGTACTACCCTTCAGATCTAGCGAGTTAGTATAAAATGCTAAATCTGTATAATGAGACAGCAAAAATCCAACTGTATTCGTAAAGTAGTCCAAAATAAAGATACCCGGACCGAGAATCATAATGAAGATAGCGAACGCAGCTGCCAAATACATATTGAGCGTGCTCAACCTTTTAATTCCTTTTTCTATACCTAGATAAGCACTGATGGAGAATAATGCCACCCAAATAAGAGTCACAATGAGTGTGAGTCCAAAGGAAACATCAACACCTATCAGTTCTGCAATATTATACGTTACAATTGGTGCACCAAGGCCTAATGTAACACCAGCTCCTGCTAAAATACTGACGAGAAAAGTAACATCTAAAACTTTACCACCAAGGCCGTCTGTAAAGCGGTCTCCAAAAATGATTCTACATGCTTCGGATATCCGCATGAGCGGCTTTTTGCGCACATGAATAATATAGCCGATTGCAGGGGCAGCCATGACAAAGATCGCAAACACTTGTAGGCTCCACATAAACATACTATAAGAATTTCCCCACATAAGTGCCTGTACCGAATAAGGTTCAACTCCATTTGGCGGCGACTCTGCAACAGATGCCCATTGGAGCATACCTGTTCGCATCACAGTGGATCCAAGCCCCATCGATATTAAAATTGATGCGTATTCAAACAAATTAAAACGCGGCTTGTCACTCGGATCGCCCAAAACAACATTTCCATATTTGGAAAATGAAAAATAGAGGCCAAATCCGACCAAAATGATCGTATACCAAATATAGCCCCATTTAAAATGTTCCACAATCCAATTAAAAATGCCGTTTAAAAATTGCAGAGATTGTCCTTCCTTAACCGTAAACGGAATACTGATTGCAATGATGATTAATATAGCTGGTATAAAAATACGATAATCAATTAGTTTATTTGATTGTTTCCCTGGATGACCCATATTTCTAAAACTCCTCTGTCCATTTTTCGATACTTACCTTTTCTTTTAACTTTATTACAAAGAATTAAACCTAAAAATACGCACATTAAAAAACTGAACCCATTTGGATTCAGTTTCATATTTTATAAGTTTTCTAAGCGATCGTTATAGTTTAAGTAAGAAGCATTGAGAACAGATTAACGATAACTAGTGGGCTAAATCTCCTTTTAGTAGATAACAAATCGTATGACACTCTTTACTTTAACCGTTAAGCGCATAGTGAAAACTTATTCCATTCATCGTAATATTGCACTTTATCGTTTTTTAAAAAAAGTCTGTAAAATATGTTTGTCTATCCGGAATGAGCTTTTCCAGAAGCTCGGCCTGCCCGAAATCGCCATCAAGCAATCCCGCTTCGAAAAATTCCGTCGGCCGCTTGTAGTTCATTAACATCGCCGACAAGACTTCAATGTTGCAATTGATCCCCGGCCCATCCGTTTGACCGCGAGCATAGTCCACTCTCGTTTCATTCTGTTCCCATTGTAGTTGATATGTTCCGCTATTCTCCGGTAAAAAACGGTCTTCAACATGAAGGTTTACAACGGTGTCCAGCTGTTGTTGAAGATTATTAAATTGATATTGTTTTAAAAAGGGTAATACATCTACAATTCGTACCATAAAGTACGGGGTTACCTCTTGTGTAAACGTAGGTTCATCAACAAGCAACGGTAGCTTATCATCTTCAGGTACGGTAATATTCACTTCAGCGGCCATCGAGTCATGATTTGCTATAAACTCATACATCAATTTCCACCCGTTCAAGCACGTGTATGCCATTTCTTTAACCGTAAAAACGTCATTCTTCACTTGAAAAATAATGTATCCTTGCGGGACCCCTTCCAAATTATATGCAACTGCCGTATGATCGGAATCGTTTTTAAGCACTCGTTGTTCCCACCACTTTTCATCACGTACAACCATGCCGTTAAATTCCTTTGCATATGTTGAGTAAATCGAATGCAATACATCTATATTTGATTTCGAGTCCATACTTCGAATATATCCGGATCCTTCCCATTTTCTTTTTAAGCTTGCAATTGGGATTGTATATTGTTTTTGGGCAAACGCTATTTCCCAGCCGTACCTACGATAAAATGCAACGGAAAAAGGATGTAAATAGGAAACGACTTGTCCATTTTCCTTCATATGTTGCAGTGCTTTACTCAAAAGATGCTTCGCTATCCCCTGCCTGCGGTATTCAGGCCAAGTTGCTACGGAAGCAACACCACCCATTGCATACTCAACGCCATTTATGTAAGCAGTAAGTGGAATCAGATGTAGTTTTCCCGCAAGCTTACCATCGACGATCCAGCCCCAAATAGTATGTCTGTCCGTTTCCGCTTGCTTTTTTTCCAATGCTTCTTCGGATAATTCATATTGGAAAGCAAATTGTTGTAGCGCAAAAATTTCCTCGTAATCAGATCGATCTAATTGTTTAATTTCTCCCAATGGTAAAAGCCTCCTAAAGAATCATGATGTTTCGTCTGTATTTTACATGATTTCAGAAAAAAGCACATCTAAAATTGCTGTTTACAATTTGATGTGAACTTTACATACTCTCCAAATCCGCCTGTGACCACTTTATTTACAAAACATCCTGAATCTGAATCATTGTTTATTCATCATTGAAATTGCCATCTATTTAAAGCTATTAATAATCAAGTTCTATTTCTTTAATATTCTCGCCGTTTCTATCCATCCGGTACAACCGATAGTCAGACTCGCTTTTAGCGAACTGTTTATCAACGATGAAATAAACGACCTCCCCTTTTGGGCTGATAACTGGACGACTCGTATACTCACCTAAATTCGTCAACTGTTTCTCTTCTTCTGTTTCCCAATTGTAATTATATAATTCGTATTCGTAAGTACCTCCTTCTTGTGCATTACTGATTGATTGAAAAATCATTTCCGGTTTGTTTGGCACAATAGCAAAATCAAAAATGTCTACTTTTCTATTTTTATTACTTTGAGTCACCATGTTTTCTGGTTGATCAAGCGGGATCTTATAAATGCGCTGCTTTGCTGCAAAAATATCCTCCGCTGATTTTGTGTTCGTGTCGTCTTGCAATTGGACGTAAACGGCATTTTCGAAACTTGAAACAGTTAAAGAATTCATGGAGTAGCTGTCTTTCGTAGTATACCTTGTACGTTTTTCTTTGTTCAGATCATAACTGAAAACATCGACACTGTGGGGATTTGCGCGAGCAATTGGTGAGTAATTTTCAAATGTTGCAGCCCGCAAATAAAACAAGCTATCTTTGTTCTTCGGATCAAAGGTGATTTCCGTCAGTAATGAAGGATCATTAAACAATTCTTCTGTCTCAAATGTGTCCATATCTAATAAATAAACAACACTTTGCAATTTTTGTTCCTCTTCTATGATCTTGTCACTTACAACATAAGCGAGTGTACTGCCATCCGGAGAAAAAGTAAGATCTCCAATCATTTTTTTATTATCCAGTTCGACAACCGGGTTTTCCTTTCCATGTATATAAATTCCTGGCTTCCCTTCGTCAAAAACTACATAGGCAATCGTATTATCCGATGAAACATCATATATTTCAGTAAGTCCTTGCTGCTTCTCATATTCGGATTTATTAAAAACAAGGCCTACGACAGCTAATATAACAGTTATAAATCCTACCGAAGATAAAATGAAAATGAGTCCTTTTTTATTCATATATACAGGCTCCTTAAAACGAAAATCGCGGAATATAAAAGATAATAACAATACTAACGACAAGTAATAATGGTAGTGCTGCTACAATATAGGCACTTTTCACTTTATTTCTTTTCCCTAATTGGATCTGAACAATGTACGCTGCAATCCAACAAACAAGTGGAATAAAAATAAACATATACCCGATCAACCAACCTTCGGAAAAGGCTAAAAATGCCCATAAAAAAAATAACGTAATCCCAGTTAAAGCTATCCCTATTGTTATATTATAAACATGCAAATATTTGACTTGTTTTTTATCATTTTGTTGATACGAAAAATCAACAATCGTCGTCCGGTATACGAGTACAATACCGAGCAGAACTATAAATAAAGCTACAAAAGAAAATATTACGGAAATAAATTGATTAGACTGTACCCCTGAAAAACCAAGAAGATAGACGAACACATGAATGATAAGCGTGCTGTTCAACCACCTTTTACGATCCATTGCAGGGAATGCCTGATAAGCGAATAAAAAAAGTATGGAGCTCGATGCCATCGAAATGACCAGCCAGACAATGAGCGCGTCACCTTCCACAAACAGCTGAGTGACATAGAAAAGCACGGAATAGCATACCGACGAGATTGCAAGCACAAGCAATAATAATTTCCGATAAGGGAACATCGCTTCTTGAATTTCTGTGCCGATCTTTTTTGACGCGCCAAATTGGTCAATTGCTAACTGCTCTGCCTCTTTTCTGTTGTACCCTTCCTGCACCCAATGTTCAACGGAAAGCTCCAGGTGATCACGGATTTCCTCGTGTATTTCTGCTTTCTCCGTTTTGGTTCCATCGATTTGTGCGCTGATCGCTTGGACGAAAGCATCTAATTTCACACTCATACGAGACCCTCAGAGCTTTTGCGGACAATTGTATTCATCCATTCCCAGTTTTTTTGTTTATTAACGAGCTCTTGCTTTCCATCATCCGTTATATAATAATATTTTCGTCTGCCCTTATCGAGTTCTTTCCAATACGATTGAATCCATTGCTTCCGTTCCATTCGTTTTAATGAAGCGTATAAAGTCCCTTCACTCATTTCATACGTATCATCACTTATCTTTTTCAAAATTTTTGTCATTTCATAACCATACAAATCACGTTGTTCGATTAATGAGAGCAATAAAAGATCAATACTTCCCTTCATCATTTCCTTGTCCACGGGTACACCCCCAACGCATATTTCCTACTATTGTAATACGATGCACATCGCATTGCAATGTATTAACATAAAAAAATGAAGCCTATGCTGATATAAAGAAAAGCGCAAGCGCCCTGCCTAGAAACATAGCGACTGGACTGAAGCAACTAAGATAAAGGAATCACGATGAGCATTGCGAATCGATGATGACTTTCACCCAAGGGCATAAGGGCGACTAAGCCTCTGTCTAAGCCAATCGGCAAGTCTTCTTTATCGCAAGGCGCTGCAGGAAGTCGCCTAGTTTCTGGGCTAGCAGGCTTAGAACGCCACGTCCTGTGGCTCCGCCTGGGACTGCGCATAAATGCTCGCCCCACCGAAAAGATTTGCACTAGAACTTCCTGTACGTCGAAGCTAGACAGCTATGCACAAAATTATATACATTCTTATCTTTTAAAAAATGAATATAGATACGACAATTCCCTCCATGAGTTGTTATCTTAAAACGGTCATAGATACTATATTAATGGTGAAATTATCTCCTAAAAAAATCTACCAGACTCTTTTTCCTAAATTAAGCATGACAAAAGACAGCGTATTTGGTATGGTGAGTATACAAACAAAATTATTCCATAGAAATCTACTAGGGGTGCCCTATTAATGGGCTGAGAGAAAAGTGTGTCTTTTCGACTCTAAGGACCTGATCTGGTTAATACCAGCGGAGGGAAGTAGTAATTACGATGCAATACGACGATCGTTCCTTCCAAGCTGGGTCCTTATTTACGGATCCGGCTTTTTATGTTTTTGACCATTATTAATAATAGCTGCTGATGACTTGAAGCTCAGAAGTGATATCAATAGATTGCGTAAATGTAAAAAGATGTCTAGTTGTCACAAACTGATCTCAAGTGAGCCCTCTTCTATAACCAATCATCTTTTCCTTAACCTTGAAAGAGCACCTTGAGAGTACAGATCCAATTACTCGAATTTTTTCATTTTCAACGAACTGGAATTTGTTTGAAATTACCGAGAAGAGGTGAAATTACCGTTTGAATCGTACACGATTACTTACAACAATGGCTGTTTTTATCGCAATTGGCACTTTAGGTTCACAAATGCTCTGGTTTCCCGCGGGCGTTGCAAAAGCATATCCTGTTCAGCATGCGGTTAATGTAATTGCTGCTGTCATGCTGGGACCAGGTCCAGCTGTTCTGATTGCTTTTATGATCGGACTCCTCCGAAATATGCTCGGACTTGGGTCGTTATTAGCTTTTCCCGGTGGTATGATCGGTGCCTTTTTCGCAGGTTATTTGTATAAGAATATGGGCAGAAAAAGTTGGGCTGCTTTTGGCGAAATAGTTGGAACCGGGATTATTGGGGCCCTCTTTTCCGTACCGTTCGCAAAGCTGCTTATTGGAACTTCTTTCGGCGCTTTGTTCTTTTTACCGCCATTTCTCGTTAGTAGTATATCCGGATCGCTTATTGGCTTGTTTATTGTTGCCCGGATAAAGCAAACAGAAGGTTTACACCAGCAAATGTATGTAGCAAAATAAGACGAAACTGCTAGGGGTGCTAACGCTGAGATAAGGAGATGATCCTTTGTCCCTTTGAACCTGATCTGGTTAATACCAGCGAAGGAAAGTAGCTGAAGGAATAATACTTACACTCCCTCTTTCATTCTACTTTCCTCCCCCCCTTGCAGCTTCCATTAAACACTACAAGGAGGCTATTTTTATGACGTTTACCAAACAATTACGAGAAGAGAATAATGATGTATTTGAGGCAATTTTTAAACACCCATTTGTTCAGGGCATTGGGAAAGGAGATGTTCCAAAGGAAGCTCTCATTCATTATGTCAAAGCAGATTACGAATATTTGACTGCGTTTATGCATTTGTATGGGGTGGCCATTTCGAAAGCCTCGTCCCGTGAGGAAATTGCTTTTTTTAATAAACAAATAGATTTTGTATTAAATAGTGAAGCACATCCCCATAACAATTTTTGTGATGTAATTGGAATTGGCTATGATGAGTTGCAAAGGTACCCATTACCACCAACCGCCGATCATTATGTAAAACATATGATGTATCACGCTTATAATGGTAGTCTCGGAGAATTAGTTGCCGCTCTGCTTCCATGTCCGTGGACCTATTTCGCCATTGGAAAAGAGTTGATAAGGACATACAACCCCCAAGAGGATCACCCATTTTACGAGTGGATTTCTTTTTATGCAGATCCGGGTATTGTCGAACTGGAAATGCGCAAACAACTAGATGGAATTGCTGAGAAAGCAAACACAGATGAAATCGCTAGAATTAAAGATGCATTTCGGAAAAGCTGTCTTCTTGAGCTGAGTTTCTGGGAAATGGCTTATACGTGTGAAGTATGGCCATTGGAAAATAAGGTGGGTGTATAATGGGGCACGTTCCATGCGCACTGACCATTGCAGGCACCGATCCAACCGGAGGTGCTGGAATTCAAGCTGATTTAAAAACCTTTCAAGAATTAAAAAGCTATGGCATGTCCGTCATCACTTCTGTCGTAGCGCAAAATACAACTGGTGTTCAGGATGTCCATCATCTCCCGCTTTCCATGATCGAACAACAGCTGAACTCCGTTTGGAAAGATATACCGGTTCATGCTTTTAAAACCGGAATGATAGCAAATATTGATATGATGAAAATAGTAAAACGGAAAATAACTCAAGTAGCTGCACCATATGTTATGGATCCGGTCATGGTGACAACAAGCGGCGATCCGTTAATTGCCATGGATGCCCGTCTGTATTTGCGAGATCAGCTTTTACCTTTAACAACGATCGTCACACCAAACATTCCGGAAGCGGAAGCCATAACAGAACATTCGATTCAAACAGAGGATGAAATGCAGGCAGCAGCGATTACCATTGTAAAACACTTCGGGGCCGGGGCCGCACTCGTAAAAGGCGGTCATTTAGATGGAGATGCGGTCGATATTTTATTTGATGGGAAACAAATCAAACGTTATGTTGCCAATCGAATTGATACAAACAATACCCATGGGACTGGCTGTACCCTATCCGCTGCAATTACAGCATATTTGAGTCATGGATTCACATTGCATGAAGCTGTGCAGAAAGCGAAACGCTATGTCACTGCAGCTATCGAGCAATCTTTTGCCATTGGGCATGGTAGCGGCCCGACAAACCATTGGGCCACTCGAGGAATGGAGGTAAACCAATGAAAGAGCACGTTATTAAAAACGTCCGTAAAAACAACCCATTAATTCACCATTTAACAAATCAAGTTGTAATGAATTTTACTGCAAATGGGTTGCTTGCCTTTGGGGGTTCACCTGTCATGGCAAAAGCGAAAGAAGAAGCAGCTTCAATGGCCGCCATCGCTGATGGGGTGTTAATTAATATCGGAACATTAACAGCGGATGAACTGCAAAGTATGATTAAGGCAGGAAAATCCGCTAATCAAAAGGGTGTTCCTATTGTACTTGACCCTGTTGGCGCAGCGGCCACTCCATTTCGTACAGATGCGTTGAAAGAAATATTGTCTCATGTACGCCCTACCGTTATTAAAGGGAATGCTGGAGAAATGGCCCACCTCGTTAACATCCCATGGGAAACAAAAGGGGTCGACTCTGTTGGAACAGGGAATGTACAACAAATTGTGGAGCAAGTCGCAAAAACGTATGAAACAGTTGCCGTTGTAACTGGAGAGACAGACTTGATCCATACCGGAAAAAAATTACTGACGAATCAATCCGGTCATCCAATGCTGACAAAAATAACCGGAGCAGGTTGTTTGCTCGGCTCTATTCTATCCGCTTGTTTAACGACTGATGACAAGCTGGAAGACCAAGTAGTATCTGCCCTACATTTTTATGGTTTAGCTGCTGAATATGCTGCATCTCAGCAAGCAGTTAATGGAGCGGGAACTTTTTTACCAGTATTCCTTGATGCTTTATCAATGAACGTGAAAGCGTTGTTGGATAATCAATGAATACGCTAAAAAGACAACTACGAAAGTATTTTATTATGGGGAGTCAGAATTGTATAACTGATCCGGAGACTGTATTGAATGAAGCGATTCAAGGAGGAATAACTGCATTTCAATTCCGAGAAAAAGGAGCTGAAGCGTTGCATGGAAACGAGTGCCTTGAGCTTGGAAGAAAATTGCGCGATCAATGCCGCAATCACGATGTTTTATTTATTGTTAACGATGACCCTGATCTGGCCAACCTCCTTCAAGCTGACGGTATCCATGTTGGGCAAGACGATAGTCATGTCGCAAAGATCAGGAAGCGATTTCCCGATAAAATCATTGGTCTTTCCGTTGCGAATGTGAGTGAAGTACACAAAAGCCCTATTCATCTGGTTGATTATATTGGGGCAGGACCGGTCTTCGCAACGAAAACAAAGACAGATGCCAAAGATGCCGTTGGTACAAAGTGGATTCAAACTTTGCGAACCATGTTCCCGCTTCTGCCAATAGTTGGGATTGGAGGCATTACTGCGGAAAATGCAGCGTCCGTTATAACTGCTGGTGCAGATGGTGTCTGTACCATATCTGCAATTACAAAGGCACAAGATATACAGGCAGTTGTAGATGAATTATAAGTAAACCGCAAACAGTCCCTGTGTAGAAAGGGATTGTTTGCGGTTTTAGTTTTTTCACACTCTACAATAGCCAGGTTTCAGACCAAACGATAACGAAAAACTTTTTTGCTTATTCACGAGTCAATCCTTTTTTGGCTTCCAATACCTATCCCAACATATAGTTCAAGTTCGCACGCTAATTCCAGCTAGATCAGCTACTTTTTTACCTTCAATTTCCTCAGTCGCAAAAATGCTAACGTAACGTTAGAGTCAACATGCATTTACATTTAGTATTTCATATATCCGCTTGTTCATATCTTCAAATCCAAACTGCGCTATCGCTATTTCCTATGTACGAAATGATACATAAACCCATATAGTATATAGAAGCTATTTAGGAGGTGAAAACTTGCATTATAACGAGTACCCTTACTCTTATGACAGTTCTAATGATAATGAAGTTCGCCAGTTCAATTTACCTGGATATTTGGGGGGACAAATGTGGGATTACATGGGGAACCAACTATTCGGCCCACGTCCGCCGTATAATCAACCCCCGGACGGCCCGGGAGCGCCTTTTCCAGGAGCACCGCCTTTTCAGGACAATCCGTTTCCGAATCAAGGACCAAACTATCCCAATACTGGTCAAATGAGTGGACCGCCAGCTGGTCCGCCACCCGGATTCACACCTGTACAGCAGCAACAAGACTTTCAAACGTTCGCTATTGACCCTGGTGCCATTCGCGGATGTTTATATCGTTATACGTATGTCTGGTTACGAAGAGATGCTTTTTGGTTTTATCCGGTTTATGTAGGTAGAAATTCCATTTCCGGTTATCGCTGGACCGGCAACCGGTGGGTATACTTTGGAATTGATCTAGATAAAATCGAATCGTTTCAATGTTTTTAGTTAGTTCCTAATTAAAAGGTATTTCCCTATTTTTTCAACTGCTTATGCTCGTATCCAATCACTCTTCCCCTCACTTCATATAATGTAGTGAAGGAGGGGAAGATTATGTTCCAGACGGCAATAATTTTTCTAGCTGCAATTCTCGCAGGTTTCGCTTTAGCCAACCTACCAACTTCATCAGTAATAAGTTCGGGTATGGCAGCTCTATTTACAAGTATTGGCGGGCTTGTGATTATTCTATTTTCCTTAGCTTTAATTGTCATCGGTATTAAAGAAATTTTGCGCTTGTGCCGTTAACAGAATGAATATCCTAACTGATTAACATTTCTCAAATCACTGCCTCAGATAGTGATTAATATTGCAGTTGTTGTAATTTGGTATGTAGTATAAATGACCGTCACTATTTGCAGTTACGTCACAGTTTATAATCAACTGTGCATTATGTATTGTAACCCACGGTATTCCGTTAATGTTTAAAACGATTATCCCTCAACAAATCCATAAATACTTTTAGAGCTTTCGTTTGAAAAGGCGACTTTCTTATAAAGGAAAACTGCCTTTTAAGCGGAAGCTTTTCTATAGGAACTATTCTCAGTGCTTCTGTTTTTAGTTCTCTTTGAATTGCCCATTTGGACATGACACTTAGTCCCATTCCTGCTTCAACCGCTTCCTTGATCAGCTGTGTGCTGCTGAAATGCAAGACTCTTCCTGGGGATATGTTCAATACTCGAAATATCTTATCTGTCACTTCCCGCGTCCCGGATCCGGCTTCCCTAACAATCCACGGCTCAGTTTCCAATTCTTTTCCTTCCACTCGTACTTTCCTTGCCAATGAATGATTTGCTGGAGCAACAACAACCATTTCATCCTCTGCAAAAGGTTCCTCAATAAATCCGCTCTCAGTGACTTTCCCTTCTACAATACCAATATCAAGCTGATGGTTAGATACTAAATGGGCAATCGTTGTCGTATTACCGATCGTAACCTCAGGGATAATATCCGCATATTGCATTTGCATATGAGCAAGCAATTTGGGAAGGACATATTCACCGAACGTATAGCTCGCACCAATCGACAATGCTCCATGCGCATGGTTTGTTAAATCATCTACTAGAGTTTGCATTTTTGTATAAAGTCCTACAATTTCTTTCCCGTGATGATAGACGATCTCACCTGCTTTATTTAGGCGGACAAATTTATTCGTCCGTTCCAGCAAGCGTGTACCGATATGATTTTCAAACGCTCGAATATATTGGCTCACCGCCGGTTGTGTCATATGAAGTGACTCTGCTGCACGGGAAAAATTCTGCTTCTCGGCTACCGTTATAAATACGTGTAAATGATTATCCATCATAGCTGATCCCTTCTTTCCTTTCCATTATATCAATTTGCTTATAGATATAATAACAATAAATTATTTTTCTTATAGATATATTCGTTCTATGATTTATTTAGGAGGTGGAGCAGAGTGGCTTCCCAAGGTAACGTACAAAATAACCACAACGATCAAATTATTTTGAAATGGATGGCAGGCGTACTGTTCACATTTTTTATTGCATTTTTGGGTTTTTTATTAGCAAAAGTACCTGGGTTTAATCATATCGGTCAATTAGCAAGTGCGATCATTATTGCCATCGTATACCGTCAATTGTTCGGATATCCGGATGCAATCAAATCGGGAATTACATTTTCCTCGAAAAAACTGCTTCGACTAGCCATTATTTTATATGGATTGAAATTGAATATTGATGTTGTGTTAAATGATGGATTAAGCCTGCTTTTGCGAGATGCAGTTGTTATTATTTTTGCTATTTTAGCAACTATCTGGATTGCAAAAGTACTAAAGGCCGATTCAATGATCTCTCTTTTGCTCGGAGTTGGAACAGGGGTTTGTGGAGCTGCAGCGATTGCTGCCGTAGCACCGATTGTAAAGGCGAAAGAAGAGGATACAGCGATTGGGGTGGGGATTATTGCCCTTATGGGTACGGTTTTCGCAATTATATACACTGTTCTTCGGCCTATCTTACCAATGATACCGGTCGATTACGGGATCTGGTCCGGAATTAGCCTGCATGAATTGGCCCACGTAGCCATTGCCGCTGAACCTGCGGGACAGGAAGCATTAGCCATTGCATTGTTGGCAAAATTGGGGCGGGTCTTTTTACTCGTACCACTATGTTTTATTTTTATTTATTTGATGAAAAGAAAAGCATCAGTATCTAATGAAGGAGAAGCAAAAATCGATTTCCCTTGGTTTTTGCTCGGATTTATTTTATTAAGTGTGCTCGGCAGTTACGTGTTCGGCCATTCCATTCCAGTTTCCGACAGTGTAATGAATGGTGTGTCGACCGCTACTGCATGGTTATTAACGGCCGCCATGGTTGGGCTAGGATTAAATGTTAGTTTGCACGCCCTACGTACACGAGCGTTAAAGCCATTATTGGCCATGACGATAACATCTGTCTGTTTGTCTATATTGGCGTACTTTATTGTTTAGGAGTAACAAAAAGTACTTTCCTACCACAAGGAAAGTACTCTTTTTTTAACTGTATTTACTTTACGTGAATGTATCGATTACAAGCTTTCTCGAAATATTTACAGCTTTATTCCTCTTTAATATCAGCCACTACTTGTTCAACTTCCGTCCGCGACATTTTCTTTTTGCCACTTTTCATTGCTTTTAATGTTCGTTTTGCTAAAGCTAGTGGGATCCTGCAAAACAGCAAAATGTTTTTCGTTTTAATGTCTTTCATGTATTCATCCGCTAGATCAAGATTTTCCTGGGCAAACTGAAACATATCGTCCCGGGTCCAACCTTCCGGAACAAAATTTACACCACGCTCTTCCATATCTTCATATTGATTTCGTAAAATATTGACCGCCTGAAGCCCCCGTCCGTACCCAATAGCTAAGTCACGATCTGTTTGCGTCCCATCGTACCATTGCCATATATCAGACAGCATAACTCCAACTAAACCTGCAACATAATACGTATAATTGTTCAAGTCTTCCTTTGTTTGTATTTGCCACCCTTTCGCAGCCCAATCCGCCATACCTGAAGCCATCTCTGCCGTTGATTCTTTTATTTTCCCAACAATACTGGAGGGACAAAATTCAAGCCAATCCCCTAATCTCAGCGTTACTTCCGGCAATAACGATTCATATGGCAACAGCAACTTTGCATATGCAGCATGATCGAACGTATCTTTTTGCAACAATTCACTTGTTGAGTGCAACAGAGCTTCCTTTACACTCCGATCAATTGTTTCATGATCTTCTATTTCATCAACCGCTCGCATGCATAGATAAGCAGAGCCTACTGTTTTTCTTAATGAAGGTTTTAATAAACTAATTGGAATATAAAAAGTCCGGCTTGTTAACTTCAACATATGCATTGCTTCTTTTTCAAGCTTGGCTTCGTTACTCAACTGACGATTCCTCCTGCATTATGGTTACTTTCAGTATATCAGAGAAACAAATATTTTTCTTAAATGAACGCTTCAGTAGCGATTTAAAACTTATTATCTGGGGACAAAATTAGTTTTTTCATTTATTAAGTTCTCACAGAAGCGTCCTACTTTTACTAATTTCTAAATTGTTTTTTATTTCTCAATAAAACAAATACTATATTCATAGAATAAACAACTTTAATTATTGGAAGGATGTACTGTATGTGGAAATAAATTACTGAATTTAAAAAGGAACAAAAGCATATTTTGTCGCAAATGAGAATAATAAATCACCATTATTGTGATGTTTGTCATAGCTATTTAAATGATTAATTTTTACAATAGTATAAAACATGGCATAGAAAGGGGCTTTCACATGTCAGGTCCAGGATTGAAACATATCGACAGTCATTCAGCCATCCATGAAGCTGCTCTCAATGAAGCAATTGAACTAAACGACATTCTGGAGGCACTTCTGAAGAACAATGAACTTGAAAAAGCACTGGAGACTGCCTATGTCGTTGTCGAACATTGGGAGTCGCGTACCTTGCAACATGCAACTGCTGAAGAAAACGGTTTATATAAAGATTTAGTTGAAGAATCACCGGAGCTTAAGGATAAAATAACTGCTCTCACACGGGATCATGATATTTTGCGTATCCTTATCGATGAAATTAAGGACATGCTTGATGAAGGCGGTTTCAGTGATGCTGTTTTACAACGGTTCCAGTCATTGGTTCTGGTCGACATTATTCACAACCGGGAAGAAGAACGTATCCTGCCACACCATTGATAATAAAAGCGCAAACGCCCCCGCTTAGAAACGTAGCGACTGCGCCAGCTCAAAGCTGGTGGTTCGATGTTGCCACGCAAAGTGGCGGTTTTAATCGAACATTCCAAATCATCCCGAGATAAAGGAATCAGCCCCTGCAAAAGGGGATACGTGAGTTGGGCGCAAAGCCCGTTTTTAGTTGGTCTTCCTCTGCCTTGCGAATCGATGATAACTTTCACCCAAGGGCATAAGGGCGACTAAGCCTCTGTCTAAAGCCTTTAGGCAAGTCTTCTTTATCGTAAGGCGCTGCGGGAAGTCGCCTAGTTTCTGGGCGATTAAGCTAGGCAGTTATACCCAAAGTTTCATACTTTCTGACCTTTTAATAAAAGCACAATCGCTCGTTTAACGTTCGTTTTAGGGCTGACAAGCTTAGAACGCTATGTACCGCGTTTGCGTGTAAATGCTCGTCCTACCGAAAAGTTTTTTACGTCGAGGTTAAGATAACTACACAAGAAAGCATTCATACCTTTAAATAAAGGAGGGATTTCAGTGGTTGATAAAACAGAACAAAAAACGGCGAAAGGCTTACGGGTGATCGATCCAAAGCTTTTTCGATACATCGTTAACAAACTGAATGACAGTCACAACATCCACTCTTACGATATTGAAGCATTAGCAGTAAAAGAAGCTTCGGGACTGACCATCACGCTCCGATACGGCGAAAATTATGCCCAATCGAAAGAAGCGTTTTTTTCATTTGAAATAATAAACAATCGCAGCGAAGAACTTAATGCGTTTATTCAAGAAGCAGCTGATGAATGTAAAGAGGTCATGGTTGCCGATTACTTTAAAATGATGAAACCTTAATATACATAAGAAAAGCGCAAGCGCCCTGGTCAGCCTCAGGCATTGCTTAAGACCTCGAGGGGCTGGGCTGGCAGGCTTAGAACGCCACATCCTGGGACTGTAGCTCCGTTTTCGTCCCACCGAAAAAATTTGTACATCGAAGCTAGACAGATATGCACAAAATTTATACTTTCTAACCTTTTTAAATAACTTAACAAAAGGAGGTCTTTACCATGTTTTCAATGGAAGAAGATGCCCAATTCGTTCAAGACAGAGAGGATTTAATTTCAATTTTGCGCATGCGATTTGGAGACGTTTCACCCAAAGTAATTGAAGAGATTTACAAACTGGATGAAATTGATACACTTGACCGACTTATTTTAGTTGCAGCAAACGCCCCTTCCTATGGCGTCTTTTTAGAAGAAATGGAAGCCGGCGATGGCAGTTTTCGTATTGTTGGTGAACGTTTTAACCCTGTTGGATCAATGAATAGAGAGGATGATTAAGCGTGCGAAAAACGAATAAATTGTTTGAATCACTCAAACATTTACGAGAAGGCCAACGAATCAACGATGGTTGGGCAGAAGAAAGCACACGCCCAAGGGATTCTGAAGATATCTATCGTCGCAGATGGCAGCATGATAAAGTTGTGCGTTCTACACACGGAGTCAATTGCACTGGCTCATGCAGCTGGAAAATATATGTGAAAGATGGAATCATTACATCGGAAACCCAACAGACCGATTATCCATCCACCGGCGATGACTTCCCTGAGTATGAACCGCGTGGGTGTCCACGTGGCGCGAGTTTTTCATGGTATACGTACAGCCCGATACGTGTGAAATACCCGTACATTCGCAGTGATTTGTATGAGCTTTGGAAAGCAGAGCGCGAAAAAGGATTGGACCCTGTGGAAGCATGGGAAAGTATTGCGACGAACCCCGAAAAGCGGGAGCAATATGTGAATGCCAGAGGGAAAGGCGGTTTTGTGCGTGCCAGTTGGCGAGAGGTGTGTGAAATTATCGCTGCCGCCACTATTCATACAATTAAAAAATACGGACCGGATCGCGTTGTAGGGTTCAGCCCGATTCCGGCAATGTCCATGGTAAGTTATGCTGCCGGTACACGTTTCTTATCTTTAATTGGAGGAACGATTCTCAGTTTCTACGATTGGTATGCCGACCTCCCTCCTGCCTCACCACAAGTATGGGGTGAGCAAACCGATGTTCCAGAAAGTGCAGACTGGTACAATGCTAAATACTTCATCATCTGGGGAACAAACTTACCGCAAACACGGACACCTGATGCTCATTTTATGGTTGAAGCAAGATATAACGGAACAAAAGTTGTTGGTGTAAGCCCCGATTACGCTGAATATGAGAAATTTGCCGACATCTGGCTTCCTGCTAAGGCGGGAACGGACGGCGCCCTTGCGATGGCAATGACCCATGTTATTTTACAAGAATTTTACGTTAATCAGGAAATCCCTTATTTCATTGACTATGTGAAACGGTTTACGGACCTTCCTTTTCTCGTTATTCTCGATGAAAATGAGACGGATTGCCGTTCCGGACGATTTTTACGTTCGACCGACTTGCATGATGATGAAGCGCTCGGGGAATGGAAGACGGTTATTATCGATGCGGTAACAGGACAGCCGGAAATACCAAATGGATCGCAAGGCCATCGGTGGGACGAAAACAATAATTGGAATTTAGAGCTGACAAAGCCGGATGGGACGGAAATGGATCCGGAGTTAAGCTTTATTCATGGATCTGATGAAACCGCGATGGTAACCTTTCCATACTTTTCAGAAGAAGACGGCGGAACCCTTGAACGCGGCGTGCCAGTAAAACATATTCAGTCTAAAGATGGACGTACGCTTAAAGTTACGACCGTTTATGACCTGATGATGGCTCACACCGGGGTTGTTCGCGGCCTTCCAGGAGATTATCCGTCTGATTACGATGACCCGAAAGCATATACACCTGCTTGGCAGGAAAGTATTACAGGCGTACACAAAAATCACGTCATTAAAGTCGCCAAAGAATTCGCCGACAATGCTGCGCGCACAAACGGTAAGTCAATGATTGCAATGGGCGGCGGTACAAACCATTGGTTCCATAGTGATCAAATTTACCGTTCCATTTTAAATCTTGTTCTGCTTACAGGTTCACAAGGTGTCAATGGCGGCGGCTGGGCTCATTATGTCGGACAGGAAAAAGTTCGCCCACTTGAAGGGTGGCAACAGGTCGCTTTTGCTGGAGACTGGATTAAACCTCCACGTCTTCAAAACGGTACATCTTATTTTTATTTTGCTACCGATCAATTTCGTTATGAAGCGGAAACAGATGCTAATAAACAGACAAACTGGAACAGTACGTACAATAAAATGCACCCTGCTGATGTCAATGCGCTGTCTGCAAGACTTGGCTGGCTCCCATCATTTCCGCAGTTTTCACAAAACTCACTTGATCTTGTGGAAAATGCTCGGAAACGCGGTGCCAAAACGGATCAAGAAGTCATCGATGATGTAGTATCCCAGATTAAAGAGGAAAAAATTGACTGGGCAATCGAAAATCCCGATGACCCGAAAAACTTTCCAAGAGTATTTTTTAACTGGCGCTCAAATCTTCTTGGGGACAGTGGAAAAGGGCATGAATATTTTGCTCGTCACCTTATTGGCGGGGAAGATCAGATTTTATCAGAAACAGAGAATTCCTGGCAGCCCGAAGACGTTAATGTTACGGAGGAAGCGCCGAAAGGAAAAACCGACTTACTCGTCAGTATTGATTTCAGAATGACAAGTTCCGGACTTTTTTCCGACATCGTTCTTCCTGCCGCTACATGGTATGAAAAATTCGATATTAGCAGTACGGATTTGCATCCGTTCGTGCACCCGTTCAATGCGGCTATTTCGCCACCATGGCAAGCAAAAAGTGATTGGAATACGTTCAGAGAAATTTCCAAAGTTTTTTCCGAATTAGCTGAAAAACACCTACCGGAGTCTGAAGACTTAATGATGACCCCACTCGGTCACGACTCTAAAGGGGAAATTTCCCAACCGATGGGTGAAATTAAAGATTGGCGAAAAGGAGAAGTCGAGGCGATTCCTGGTAAAACAATGCCGAACTTTCAAATCGTCAAACGAGATTTTCCAACCGTCTATGACAAAATGATTACAATCGGACCCGAAATTAAAAAAGGTTACGGAGCCAAAGGGGTTCAAATTGATGGAGAACCGGTTTACAAAGAGCTCGAATCAAGACTTGGCATATCGAAACGCGAAGGTATTGGAAAAGGCAACCCCGACTTATATTCGGATAAAAAAGCAATTGAAGCAATTCTGCTTATGTCCGGTGCAACGAACGGGAAACGGGCTGTTGAAGGGTGGAAATCACTATCTAAAAATACTGGACAGGACTTGAGCGATATTGCCCAAGGCCGTGAAGAAGATTCCTTTACGTTGGATGATTTAACCGCACAACCAAGACATGCCATATCAACACCTGTCTGGAGTGGGCTGGAAAAAGACAATCGCCGCTATTCTCCGTTTACAGTAAATACGGAATACAATTTACCTTGGAGAACTTTGACAGGCAGACAAAGCTTTTATCTTGATCATGAAATGATGCTTGATTACGGTGAAGGACTGCCACTATATTTACCGCCATTGTATTACGACCCGTTTTTGCCAGGCGAAAAAGGTGTCAAATCAAATGGGGATGCAATCACAGTCCGATATTTAACCCCGCACCAGAAGTGGGGCATTCATACGATGTTTACCGACACGACTGCAATGTCACAATTATTTAGAGGGTGGCAGACCGTTTGGATGAATGAAAAAGACGGCGCGTCCATTGGACTGAAAGATAACGACTGGATTGAAGTGTATAACCGGAATGGGGTTATTTCGGCACGTGTTGTGCTCACCTACCGTATTCCAAAAGGGTTGGCGTACATGTACCACGCCCAAGACCGGACACTTGGCGTTCCTGGAACCGTCATTAATAAAAAGCGAGGTGGAACCCACAATAGTGTAACAAGAATTACCGTGAAACCGACACATATGATTGGGGGATACTCGCAACTGAGCTACGGCTTTAATTATTACGGCCCAACTGGTCAACAACGAGATACCGTTGCGGTCATCAGAAAATTGAAGGAGGTCGATTGGCTTGAGAATTAAGGCACAAGTCGCTATGGTAATGCATCTGGATAAATGTATTGGTTGTCACACCTGTTCTGTGACATGTAAAAATACGTGGACAAATCGCCCTGGTACGGAATATATGTGGTTTAACAACGTAGAAACAAGACCAGGCCCAGGCTATCCTAAACAATGGGAAGATACAGATCGCTATAAAGGCGGTTGGGAGCTTAAAAATGGAAAACTCAAACTAAAAGCGGGAGGTCCGATCTCGAAACTGGCCAACATTTTTTACAATCCTGACATGGCTAGCATGGATGATTACTATGAACCTTGGACATACGATTACGACAATTTAATTCATAGTCCAAAATCAGAAAATCTTCCCGTCGCACGACCAAAATCTCAAATCACTGGGAAATTTATCGATAAACCTGAATGGGGATCCAATTGGGATGACGACCTAGCGGGTGGAAGTGAAATCGTTCCACTAGATCCGAACGTGCAAGAACTGCAAGAGCATATTTCCATGGAATATGAAAAAACATTCATGATGTATTTGCCGCGCATTTGCGAACATTGCTTAAATCCATCATGTGTCGCTTCTTGCCCATCCGGCGCCTTGTATAAACGGGATGAAGACGGCATTGTACTAGTGGATCAGGAAGCATGCCGTGGCTGGCGCTTCTGTATGAGCGGCTGCCCATACCATAAAGTATATTACAATTGGAACACGCACAAAGCCGAAAAATGTAATTTCTGTTATCCAAGAACAGAAGCCGGTCTACCAACTATTTGCTCGGAAACTTGTGTCGGCCGCATTCGTTATATTGGCGTAGTTTTATATGATGCGGATAAAGTGAAAGAGGCGGCTTCTGTCGAGGATCCACAGGACTTGTACGAAGCACAGCTCGGTTGTTTCCTTGACCCGTTCGACCCTGAAATTCAGGAAAAAGCACGAGAGGCCGGAATTACAGATGCTTGGATCGAAGCGGCACAGGAGTCGCCTGTTTATAAAATGGCGATCAAATGGAAAATCGCGCTTCCGTTACATCCGGAATATCGTACGATGCCGATGGTCTGGTACGTACCACCTCTCAGTCCGATTATGAACCACATTACGAATGAGGACGAGTTAGACACAGATGGATACATCCCGGCAGTCGATCAAATGCGGATTCCAATGGAATACCTAGCAAGTCTGCTAACAGCCGGTGATACGGAAGTCATCCGCCATGTCTTACTGAAATTAACCGCCATGCGTGTCCATATGAGAGGCAAAACGGTCGGAGGCATTGACGAATTCAAACAAAGTGAGCTCGTTAAAGAGGCAGGCACAAATCCTGAGGAAATTGAAGATATGGCGCGACTGCTCGGAGTGGCCAAATATAACGAGCGGTTCGTTATTCCTACGGGGCGCAGAGAAATGGAAGAACAAGATGATTTGTATTACCAGCAAGGCGCATGTAGTTTAGAAAACATTGCTCCACGTGAAGGTGCAGCGGCCACATTCGCTTATGAAAGGGGCTGGCGCTAATGAGTAACGAAGAACCGATAATAAGTAATGAAGTTCCATCTGCACAACAAGAACAAGCTATTTTAATTATCGCTTCCCGCTTGCTCAGTTATCCGCCAGATGCGCTAGATGAGCTCGTACACGACATTGAGGTTTGCATCGAAGAAGAAATGGAATCGGATCTCGCAAAACATGACCTTAAAGCGGCCTGTGCACCATTGTTCAGTTTTTCATCCAAGGACTTGAAGGAACTATATGTATCAACGTTTGATTTAAAGTCAAAGCTAGGCCTTTACTTAACGGCCCATGAATTTGGCGACAGCCCCAAGCGCGGGGCTGCGCTAATCAAGCTTCAAAAAACAATCAATCAAGCTGGATACGAGCGCGAAGAAGGCGAATTAGCTGATTATATACCAATGCTATTTGAACTTTTGGCAGTAGCACCCGAATCTGCAGAGCATATTCGGCTGTACAAAAGGCTGGCAATCGCCATCCATCGCATGCTCAATAATATTGATGATAATAATCCATATACCGGTCTTCTCCGTGTACTCACCACACACGTGTTTCCAAAACCGACAAAGCAAGAAGTTGCCGACTTGGAAAACAATCGAGAAGAAGCCGATTTAGAAGACCTCCCCTTCCCGATTATGTATCAGTAATCCACGCCAGTTTTCCCGAAAAGGCGTTGGTGGTATATTTTTGAGAAGTTCGGTAACTTTTGGTGGGGCGCTGATAAAGCTTGGAAATGCGCTGATATTCGCCAGGGAGGCGCCGATAAATTTCGGAAAAGCGCAGTATCTTACAAAAGTTCCTATATAATCCCGATATGAACGGTGTATCCATAGGCTTGCCAATATATCCGCAGATAAGCTGATACATCGCAGAAGAATCTATATATATACGTAATGTGCCATATTTCAACAGAAGAAATAATATATCCATGGAAGAGCTGCTACTTCCTAAAAAGACAAGGAGTGATAACAATGGCCGATATTTTTTGGTGGGTCATCTTCCCATACATTACAGGTTTGATTATGATCATCGGTCTGCTATATCGGTTTGCGTATGGACAGATAAGCTGGGCAGCACCTTCAACGGAATTTTTCGAAAAAAGGTGGTTGCGCATCGGTTCTCCACTGTTTCATTGGGGCATCCTTTTAGCTTTAATCGGTCACCTTATGGGAATGGTCGTTCCTATGGAATTTTACCATTGGCTTGGCGTTTCCGATCATATGTATCATATAGGGGCTATTGCTGGCGGTGGCTTTGCAGGTTTAATGGTTGTTGTAGGATTGGTTATTCTCCTCATTCGCAAAATGACTGTTGATCCTGTGCGAGTCCATGCATCGTTTGCTGACTTTTTCTCGGTCATTGCATTATTGGTCGTAGCCGGTACGGGAACCTATATGTCAATCGTTTACAATTTAACCGTCGTTTCATATGAATACCGGGCTACGATCGGACCATGGTTCCGAAGCTTATTTATATTTCAGCCGAAATATGACTTAATGACCACTGTTCCACTTTTGTTTAAGCTGCATGTCATCTTTGCTTTCGGACTGTTTGCATCGATACCATTTACCCATCTCGTGCATTTTTACAGTCTGCCTGTCAAATATCCGGTACGTGCGCCACAGCAATATCGATCTAGAAACAGGTATCGCAAAAAGAAAGATGAAACACTTGGAACTTAGAAGTATATTACTCCGCTTTGACTAAATCTAAGCACAAGGAGGTTGGAAGAATGGCTCAAAAACAGGGGCAAACAGCTGCACTCGTTTTTTCCACTGTCGCCATGATGGTTGCTTTTACCGTTTGGGGAATTCTTTCACCCATGGCTCAAGAAATAAAGGAACAATTTAATTTAAATGCTACAGAAACGAGCATTCTAGTATCGACACCCGTCATTCTCGGTTCTCTCATGCGGATACCGATGGGCATATTATCGGATAAATATAGCGGACGTCTTGTATACACATTGACGATGCTATTCTTGATTTTTCCTTTAATTGGGGCTAGTTATGCCAATTCATATGTCACTCTTCTATTTTTTGTTTTCTTTATTGGGGTCGCCGGTTCCACTTTTTCGATTGCGATCACGTATATTTCAGGCTGGTACGCTAAGGAAAAGCAAGGCGTGGTGTTAGGGATAGCAGGGGTCGGCAATATTGGAACAGCCATTGCCGGCTTCATTATCCCTTTCATCGTTGCCACCTACAGCATTTCTTGGGCATTTCGAATATTGGCAATCGCCATTGGGATCATGGCTATCATTTTTTATTTCAGTACGAAAGACCGTGAACAAGCAGGCACAAAAACGTTCAATGACGCATTGGAAGCGTTGAAAATAAAACAAACATGGCTCTTGTCTTTGTTCTATTTTTTAACGTTCGGAGTATTTGTGGCTTTCGGCATTTATTTACCGACCTTATTACAGGAATTGTTTGCTCTGACATCTGTTGATGCAGGGAGCCGTGCAGCCGGTTTTATTATTTTGGCTACAGCCGTCCGCCCAATTGGCGGATTCATCGCTGATAAATGGAATCCAAAAACACTTGTCACGTTTGTATTTTCCGGCATTACGATTAGTGCAGTATTGCTGGCATTTTTCAATAGCAGCATAATTTTATTCACTATATTTTGTCTGGCGATTGCTTTCTTCTCAGGTCTCGGCAATGGAATCATTTTCAAACTTGTGCCACTCGTATCTCCTTCAAATACAGGGGCTGTTACAGGAATCGTAGGGGCAGCAGGTGGATTCGGAGGCTTTTTTCCACCCATTTTGCTTGGTATTGTCAAAGATATGACTGGTCATTTCTTTCTTGGCTTTATCTTGCTGGCAGTATTCAGTTTGGCATGCCTGGTAATGAATGTAAACAGGCAAAAAATTGCCTGAAAGCAGACAAATAAATCAATGGAGCGCAATTTTCACACGGGTGCGCTCCATCAATTAATATGACAAATAACGAGGGGGCAATCTTCACAGCCGATTTGATCCCTGAGGTATTGGAGATTTTTAATAAGGATTTTACCGGAATTAAGCGTTGAAACGACGTTACGCTTCCTCAAATCGATCATCATACGGTTTGCACTTTCACGCGTAGCTGCGGCAAATGCCGCCAGTTCCGTGTCTGTCAGTGCAACATTGATCTTTATTCCATCCGAATGTTCCGTACCATAACTGTTAGCTAACCGAATGAGCGTCGAATACAACGCCCCCTTCTTTCCATGCAAAAGTAAATCACGTATTTTATATTGAAACACGCGCATACGATCGCTGGACCATTTCATATATTCAATTGCCATTTCGCTATCGTCCATTAGTTCCTGTTCTAACTCTGTTTTACTCACAGTATAAACAACACTTGTTTTTAACGCTTTAGCATTTAGAAAGTAGGTAGCGTTTTCACTGAACAGAGTCAGCTCCCCTATGAGCGCCCCTGTCTGACAAAGGCGCAACGTTAATTCTTTGCCTTCTTTTGACATTTTCCCAATTTGGATCAGCCCTGATTTAACTACATATATGTATTCAGCAGGTGTGCCTTCATGAAATAAGTGCGTACCTTCCATGACTTGTGTACTAGTACCGATCTTTTCCAATAAGAAATACAGTTTCTGTGATATCGATGTTTCTTTACGCGCTGTTCTTTGCATCACTTTTTCCTCCCAATTCGGAAAATTTGCACATCACTCTGCGTAAAATGCTTATTATTTCCCTATACCCATTAAGACCCCATTAAGAAACATTTGATTATGGGACGAACTTAATGTAAATAAGGAGCTAGCTTAACCAACACCGCTTCAGGCAGAGATTTTTCAATCATCGGAAAAATAATTCGTTCTTCTTTTCGAATATGTCCTTCCAACAGCACACCGAAATGCTGCATCTCTTCCGAATTCATTCCTTTTTCACTAAGCAATACGTCCATATGCATTCGTATTTGCACATGCTCCAAAAGCATTTCGGTAATTTCCGGCTGGTTTATATTTGCATATTGCGCATAAGCCGGCAGCAAAATTTCTTCTTCTTCTCGAAAATGGGTTTGTCCATCAGGAATCCAAAATTCTTTGGCATCGTTGATTATCTCTTCAATCGTCAACCGACTTTCTTCCGTTCCTGCTCGTTTAAGCTTTAAAGCTACATGAAGACCGACCATATGATGTCGTGATAACGGTTTTAACGATTCATGCCGTTTAATACCTCGACGTCTGTTCAAAATATCCTCTCCAATCGCTCGTGTTCATCTTATATTAAATGATACCACTATTTGGCATATGTCGAAAATTATTTTGTAACACGAGTCATGTCCACGCCTAAAGCTGCAGCAATAATTCGATATCTTTCTTTTTTTTAAGCAATCACGTAGCATAGGATAAGGAACTTCTTGAAAGGATAAAACTTATGGACAAACGTGTTTATTTATTAACTATCATTGCGTTCGTTGTTGGAATGGTCGAATTAATTATTGGAGGAATATTGGATTTAATTGCGAACGATCTGCAAGTAACACTTGGTCAAGCAGGACAGCTCATTTCAATTTTTTCACTAGTTTTTGCCATTTCTGCACCGATATTGCTCGTCGTAACTTCATCTGTCGATCGAAAACGACTGACATTATATGCTTTAACCGTGTTTTTTATTGGAAATATGATCGTTCTTTTCAGCACATCATATGCGATCCTATTGCTCGCGCGAATTATCGCTACCGCCAGCGGATCACTGCTTGTCGTATTAAGCATTACGCTCGCCTCAAGCATTGTACCGCAAAAATATGTTGGACGAGCTATTGGGATTGTTGTTATGGGGGTCAGTGGTTCCCTTGTATTAGGTGTCCCCATTGGATTAATGCTTGGCAATGCATTTGGCTGGCGCGCACCATTCGCGCTTATTTGCCTACTTACTATACTGATGATATTATTCGTATTTTTCTTTATGAAACCAATTGATTCAAAAAAAGCAATCCCATTAAAAGCACAACTAGCTACATTGAGAAGCAGAAAAATACTTTTTACCCAACTGACAACATTTTTATTTTTGGCAGGACATATCATCTTATATGCTTATTTCACACCTTTTCTTAAACAAATCGTCGGCATCGGGGATTCATGGATCAGTATCATTTATTTGATTTTCGGTATCGCAGCAGTAGCCGGCGGAGGGCTCGGTGGAATAATCACGGATCGATTTGGTTCAATACGCGTCATGCTAATCGTCATTGCAGCTTTTGCTTTAACGATGTTTATCATTCCTTATTCCACATTCGCGCTTCCAATCTTTTTGATTGTGATGATCATCTGGGGAACGTTGAGCTGGGCGATTACACCAGCTGTGCAGAGCTATCTCATTTCATCCTCTCCGGAAACCGCGGCTATCCAGCAGAGTTTAAATAATTCAGCTCTTCATTTTGGAATTGCCTTTGGTTCCATGATTGGCGGAATTGCCATTGAGCGAGTATCCGTGGAAAACAACGCAACGATTGGTGCTTTTTTTGTCGTTCTTGCATTAGGGGCAGCGATTATTGCAATAGGAAAAGGAAACAAGTCTAATAAAAAGGATTTTTCTAAATAACGGGTGGTGCTGATAAATTATCAAAAGTCGGAGCTGAGCTTCTTCCTAATTTACACTTTTTCGATCGTCAGAATATCCACATTTATGTAATTCGGCAAGTGGTCAGAATGTCGAAATTTATAAAATGTGTTTAACTGAGGTTGACCGGTTTTTACAAATATCCAAAATTTGGATGTTTAAAGCATGTCTAATAACGGTTATGTATAGAGTAGAAAGAAAAACTTTCGAAAAAGGATGATAAAGTAATGGCTAGATCACAATATCAACCATCGAACAACAAAGAATTAGCAGATGCGCAGGAAGTCCACTATGCAAATGATTTTAAACAAGCGGACATTGCTGGAGGATTCAGACGTGAGCGAGTGAGAGAAGCCAAAAAAGAAAATAAAAATACATGATTCATCTATACACCACCCCAATTTTTGGGGCGGTGTTTTTTAATGTAATTGCCGGTAATCTCTTCTTACACGTACATAATAACGCATATCTATTATCTATTTAAAAGTCCTAGTTCACGAGCTGTAATACTTTTTCATTAAATCAAAATGATGCTGCTCATGAATGCCGAGCAAATGAATGGCCTGAATGAGATTAGGATAGTAGGCTATCGGATCGGGGTAATATATTTGTCCAGCAACTCTTTCTTCAATGTTATTGACGAGGCGATAAAGCTTATTTGTTTCCAATTCTAACAGGTTTCTCACTTCCAAAAACGTCCACTTCTCTTCCAAATTAGCGCCTGGTTTAATAAAATACGGTGCATTCATCGGTTTCTTTTTCTTTTGATTAAATTCCTCATATATATTATGTATTTCTTTCTTAAACGGTTTGCCTCTCCGTAAGTGAGCGACTGGCCTCATCACCGGAATATACACGATCGAAAAACGTCGAAACATTCTAGCCAATAAAACGAGATGATATACTGTTTCACCAATCGACCATTTACCCTCTTTGGGCCTTTCCCATGCATTGTTAAAATCCAATTCCTTGTTGTGATAGAAGTGATTTCTTTGGTTAGTAATTGTTTGAAAATGATGATTTATGGATTCGCTTTTCATCTACTCACCTTCAATTGATCTTTATTAGAACCACAATAGGGCTTACTTATTTCCTTTGTCATTCCAGTATTATAATAACTAGTTTCTAGTTTTTCTACTCAAGCTTAGTCTTCATGTCATTTATATACAGTAGTTCGTTTTTGTTTTAATAAAATATTATTAAAAAAATAAACTCTAATTTTGCCATATTAAATATAGTTTTTCACTTGTTCTATTTATTACGAATTAGAACAGTATTTAACAGACTTTTCCCACGTTTAAGAGTATTTTACGTTGCCAAACAGTATACGGCTATGATACGTTCAAGTCATATTATAGTCGATTAAGGGGGATGGCAGCATGGATAAAAGAACTTTTACAATCGCATTTTTAACGATAATAGTTTGGTCATCAGGATTTGCCGGGATTCGGGCGAGTATTCTTGGTGGCTTTTCTTCAGGGCATCTCGTTTTGCTTCGTTTCCTTGTTGCGTCCGTCGTATTTTTAATTTACGCCATGTTGGCTAAAAAACGGTTTCATTTACCTCATAAAAAAGACTTACTCCATATCTTTGCACTTGGTTTTGTAGGGATTACTCTTTACCATATTTTTGTCACGTTTGGACAACAAACCGTTTCTGCAGGTACAACGAGCATGATTATCGGGGCGGCCCCTATTTTCACAACGTTGATTGCTGTTTTTATTTTAAAAGAACGCATGGAATTGTTTGCTTGGATTGGATTAGGTATCGGTTTTATCGGAATTATCCTCATTACTATAGGTTCATCTGGAGCGGAATTCACTATTTCCAAAGGAATGTATATCGTTATTTTAGCAGCTATTTCTGCTTCATTCTTTTTCGTTTTTCAAAAACCGCTGTTTGTGAAATATCATCCAATTCAGCTAACGGCGTATTTTACATGGGCAGGCACGTTGCCAATGCTCGTATTTATACCGGGCTTATTTGAAAACATGCAAGCTGCTACATTGGAAGCAAACATCGCAGCTATCTATGTTGGTGTATTTCCGGCAGCAATTTGTTATGCAACATGGGCCATTGCTTTATCCATGGGAAACACAGCCTCTGTCATGAGCATGATGTATCTAGAACCAGCATTTGCCATTATCATCGCTTGGTTCTGGCTTGGGGAAATACCTAGCATTTTGTCGATGTTCGGTGGTTTGGTCGCCATATCGAGTGTCGCTGTCGTTAATATGGTAGGTCGAAAACGCCGGGAAGAACGAGTGGAGTCTGGATGAATTGGAGCCGGCAGTTGATATGTGGATCACGCATACACTAATAAGAAGCGCGCGTGAATACACATTTCTTAATGTCGTTAAAGTTTTCATTTAAATTTCTGTTTCCAGCCATGACGCAATTTATATAAATCGATTTCTTTCCATCGTACAAAATCATTTTATAGGTAATCCCCTATCCCTATACATGGTAGTCAGTGCATTACTATTACTACTGTAATATAATATACGTGATGAATTTAAAAAATAAACATAAAGATGGGTATCGGTTATTGGAACGATATTTACGTGACAACTAAAATTAAAAACATCATACAAAAATAAAAAAGGGGTGATATCCTTGAAAATATTCGTTGATGCGGATGCCTGTCCTGTGACAGAAAGTATTATTACCGTTGCCGAACAGGAAAACCTTCCTGTAACCCTTGTTAAAAATTTCGCCCATTTTTCCGATAAAGATCAACCGGCACATGTGGAAACAATCTATGTAGATAAAGGCTCCGATATAGCTGACTTTCGTATTATCCAACTTGCTAAAAAAGGCGACCTTGTCATCACCCAAGATTATGGCCTAGCATCACTCTGTTTAGGAAAGGGTTGCATCCCTATCCATCATAAAGGTTTTATCTACACACATGAAAACATTGACCGACTGCTCATGTCCCGCCACATGAGTGCCAAGGCCCGAAAAAGCGGACAGCGAACGAAAGGTCCGAAAGCTTTTACTGAGGAAGATGAACAAAAGTTTTGCCAGCTGCTTCGGAAAACGATTGCCCAGATGAAATCAGATAAATAGGAACGTGAATAAGTTGTATTTGAAGGGCAGACGACATTACGCCAGACCTGCAACAACATAGGCTTCTGCCAAAATGAAGGAGGAATTTTAATGTATGAGCTAAAAACGAAAGAGAATGATAACAGCGTTATTGAATTTATTGAACAGGTGGAAAGTCCAAGAAAACGAGAAGATGCCTATAAGTTGCTTGATATTTTTACGGAAACGACCGGGTATAAAGCGAAAATGTGGGGGCCTAGCATTATTGGGTTCGGATCTTATCACTATAAATACGCTTCCGGACATGAAGGCGATGCACCGCTTGTTGGATTTTCTCCGCGCAAAGCAAAGATCAGCTTATATTTTGCAACTGGGGATACAGTGCGGGAAGATTTGTTAAAGGAATTTGGCAAGCATACGACGGGAAAAGCTTGTGTGTATATTAATAAAATGGCAGATATCGACGTAGACGTTTTGAAAAAGTTAATTGAGCATTCTGTCGCTTTCCTTAGAAGAACATATCCAGAAAATAATTAAGCAGTTTTGCTACAAGCAATTCCTTGCTTGAGTGACACACTAGGGGCTGTAGCGACCACATCATCAGCTCCTCTGATCGTTACAAACGTATTAAGCACATATACTCTTAATGCCTATCTGGATGCAATTCGTTAGCTGTATCTACTAATAAGGTAGATTAATAGAATATGGCTAGCATTACCAAGCTTAGCTCTGTGGGCCATTTTTACTCCGGTTAAAATCTTTTCTATGCTTCTCCCCCTCTCCACCTATTATATAAAATACATGGATCAAATAAATCTCATTCTATAATCCTTCATCAAATATTGTTCCATCGCTGACAAATTACTCGCCTCTTTTCTTGTAATTACGAAAGTATACCATTTCATAATTAAATAGCGATCATCTAACTCATGCCTATAAGGCATTAATGTTATGCTTTTTTGGCATATAAGGTAATTTTTGTCGAAATTGATGTTATCATTGATTTTGAGGTGATTAAACTGTCAATTTTTATGTCTATTTTTGAACTACTACCGTTAGTACTATTTTACGGATTTATAATTTTATTAGTTTATTTGTTTATTAAGGATAAGTATCAGAATCAGCACTCGATATTAAAGACACATCCTGTCTTGGGGCGGCTCCGGTACATATTCGAAATGATTGGGCCTGAATTTCGTCAATACTGGTTTTTGAATGATAAAGAAGGAAAGCCGATCGATCGTGATACACAAGAAACAATAGCGAAAGCCGGGAAATATGCAAATACCGTGATTGGATTTGGCTCAAAAAAAGATTTTACCAAAACGAGCTTTTACCTATCCAACTCAATGTTTCCGTTAAACGTCGATGAACTTCACGTTAATAACGATTCACGCATTCAATCATATACATATAAAATCTTGAACGAATCCGTAACAAACAGAAAAGAAAAACGAAACCAGACAGCATTGAAACCCTGGTATTTAACAAAAGAAAATGAAGTAATAATCGGACAAGAAAGAGAGAAGCCTTTCCACGTGAAAGGATTAATCGGAATTTCAGCTATGAGTTATGGTGCACTATCGAAAAGCGCGGTCAAAGCGATGGCTCAAGGTGTTGCCATCAGTGGCGGAAGCTTTATGAATACTGGTGAAGGTGGTATTTCACCCTATCACCTATCGCGTGTATACGAAGTAATCGACCAAGAGCAACACCTGTTTGACCATTTAAGCGAAAAAATCGTCCATTATCTTATCGAACATCCTAACAGTTCCCATTTCGACTTGGAAAGCCGTTTCGGTAAGGGGGTTATGTTTCACGTTGAGCAGCTAGTTCAGCAAGGGGTATTAAAAGAAAAGACAGCAAATTTAATATTCCAGATCGGTTCTGGATTATTTGGCGCAAGAAAAAATGAAACTTATTGTGAAGAAACATTTTTGGAAAACGCCATGAAACCTCAAGTAAAAGCGATTGAATTAAAGCTCGCACAAGGAGCAAAAGTACGGGGCGGTAAATTACCAAAAGAAAAAATTACGCCGGAAATCGCCAAAATAAGAGGTATCGAAATGGGGAAAGATGTAGAAAGCCCTAACCGTTTCCCGTTATTTTCTGATATGGACGGTTTATTCGAATGGGTTAATCACTGGCAGGATATTACCGGTAAACCTGTTGGGATTAAAGTCGTTGCAGGAGATAGCCATTCCTTTGAAACGTTAGCCTCCTATATACAAAAAACGGAGCAAGCACCCGATTTTATTTCTATTGATGGTGCAGAAGGTGGAACCGGCGCAACATATCAAGAAATGGCAGACGGACTAGGATTGCCAATCTATTCAGGTATTCAAATTCTAGATCAAACATTAAAAAATTACGGTGTACGTAATCAAGTTAAAATTATCGCTTCAGGAATGTTGGCAACAGCTGATAAAATGGCCGTCGCTTTATCTCTTGGAGCTGACCTGATTTATGTCGCAAGAGCTGCGATGAATACCGTTGGCTGTATAAATGCCGGAAAATGCCATACAAATCTTTGCCCGGTTGGCATTACTTCCCACTTGCCTCACTTGGAAGCAGGCGTTGTCGTGCAAGAAAAAAGATTTCGAACAGCAAATTACTTGCGGACAATGAGGGAAGGTCTATTTATGCTTGGCGCATCCTGTGGAATTGATTCACCTTCGAAATTCAACAAAGATCATTTGGCATTAAGAGAACCAAACAATCACGTAAGCAAATTAGAGGAACTTTCTGAAGTCGATTATCCACTCCCGTTAAAACGTAAACAAACTGAACACCATGATGTAATACCCGAGCGTGAACAACAAGAACGGGAAAAAGAGCTAATTGGGAGCTAAATGATTACCTATGTAAATTCTACATAAACGAATAATAGCCTCTCAATACTTTGTTGAACAGATGAATTAATGTATAATTATTTGTACATTGTACGATTATAATAAAAGCGCAAGCGCCCTGGTCAGCCCCGACAAGCTTAAGCAAGAAATCGTAGTGGCGGTTTTTGCCACGAAGAGTTATTGCTTAAGACCTCGAGGGGTTGGGCGCTTAAGCTAGACAGCTATGCACAAAATTTTATACTTTCTGACCTTATAAAAAATCAACAACACATATCTACTTCAAGCATTCGAAAAGCCACCAGAAGATAAGCATTGCTTCTCTATGGTGGCTTTTTAAACACCCCATCAAAAAAGGAGCGTTTATTATCATGGAGTACGTTATCATTGGTGGCGTTGCAGCAGGAATGAGTGCCGCAATGCAAATAGTACGTTCGGATGATCAAGCAAATATCACTGTACTCGAGCAAGGAGAACACTATTCTTATGGTCAGTGCGGACTACCGTATGTCATCAGCGGCGTCGTTCCGTCCGTGGACGATGTCATTGCTCGAAGCGTAGAGACATTTCGCACCAAGTATGGAGTCGATGCAAAAATAAATACGGAAGTTAAAAAAATTGATCCTGAAAAGCAAATTGTTGAAGGTTATGATCGGGATAAGGAAGTAACTTTTACTGTTCCATATGACCGTTTATTAATTGCCACTGGCGCAAATCCAAAATTCCCCGATTGGAAAGGAAGCGACTTGCCCGGGGTCCACTTGTTAAAAACAATCCCGGATACAAATGCCATTCTGAAAGATCTGACACAAGAAATCAATGAAGTAGTCATTGTTGGCGGAGGATACATTGGGTTGGAAGCGGCCGAGAACTTTGCAGAGATTGGTAAAAATGTAACGATTATTCAACGCGGAGAACAATTGGCGAAGATATTTGATAAAGATATGGCAGAGCTTATCCATGAAAAGGCAAGAACAAAAGGGGTTCGAATCGTGCTGAATGAATCGGTAAAGGCATTTTCCGGCCATGAAACCGTTCAGGAAGTAATTACAGATAAAGGAAGGTACTCCGCCGATCTTGCGCTTGTTGCAATTGGCGTAGCACCGAATACAAACTTTCTATCAGATACGGGCATTCAAACCAACCGTAACGGGGCCGTTCTTGTAAACGCTTATATGGAAACAAACGTAAAAAACATCTATGCTGCCGGTGATTGTGCTACCCATTACCATATTGTAAAACAAATGAATGACTACGTCCCGCTTGGTACGACAGCAAATAAACACGGCGTAATTGCGGGCACAAATATGACAGGGACAAGAAAAGCATTCTCCGGAATTGTCGGAACATCCATTATTAAATTTTTTGATTTAACCGTTGGAAGAACGGGCCTGTCGGAAAAAGAGGCAAAAGCTCTGCAACTTTCCTATGATACGCAAACATATCAAGGAAAAGATATTGCCGGATATTACCCGGGACATACACCATTAACGATTAAGCTTGTCTACCAGCAACAAACGAAAGAGATTCTTGGGGGACAAATCATTGGAGGAAACGGTGTTGATAAACGAATCGACGTACTTGCTACCGCGCTTTACAATAAAATGACCGTTGACCAACTGCTTGATTTGGATTTATCATATGCTCCTCCCTATAATGGTGTTTGGGATCCGATACAACAAACGGCCAGACGGATATAATGTCTACCTTCAAGAACGACCGATGAACAACCGGCGATTCTTGAAGGTTTTTTCATATGAAAATTCTCGTCTTTTCTATCAAGACAAGCACTCGTATAAGTGATAAACTATTACTTATTCTCAATAGTGGGGAGCTTTCATATGAACACTCGAAACAGAACGAAAATAGCTTTAACCTACGAAATTATTCTTGTAGTTCTCGCTTTTATATCAGTTTTTTTATTGTTTTATGATAATAGCCGGTTTATTATCCTTGATAAAATCGTTTGGTTTTTATTTTTTGTTGATGTTGTTGTCCGCCTTCTCGTTGCGAAAGACAAATGGTTATATATACGAAAGAATCCATTCGATATAATAGCTGCCATACCGCTTGATGCTATATTTCAAACGGCGCGTATTGTGAGGTTGTTTCGGGTTATTCGTCTTTTAGCTGTTTCCAAAAATCTGCTGCCAAAATTTTTTCAGCTGTTGAAAACAAATAATTTGGATCGTGTGCTCATTGTAGCTACATTACTTGTAGTTGGCGGCGGTACGGTCGTTACTTTTACAGAACCGAACATTGACACATTTGCCGATGGATTATGGTGGGCCATCGTCACAACGACGACCGTCGGGTATGGAGACATTTCGCCCGATACGATCAGCGGTAGAATGGTGGCAGTGTTATTAATGATTGTCGGTATTGGAATGATCGGAATGCTGACAGGATCCATCACAACATTTTTTATAAAAGATGAAGCGCAAGAACACCCTACGATTTCTTATATTCATAAACAAGTACTGCGACTCGAACAATTAACACCAGAGGAAATCGATCATTTAATTGTTCTATTAAACCAATACAAACAAAAGGCAAAGCAAAAGGACTCGGAATAAGCATCCAACCATTCCAATAATTAGCTTAATTTGGCTGTTTCTGTAATTGTTTGTCCTTACCTTTTCCTTTATTATAATATCGTGAATATCCTTACAACTATTTACTATTTTCTTTATTAGGCACTAATCCTAGGCAGGACGCATAGATATAAAATGGGTCTCAAAATTTTGCTATAGGATAGGGTGATTACGTGGATAAAGATAAATCATCAAGACACCATAAGAGCGGGACTGATGATCGTAAACAAGAGCAATTGGATGCGTATAAAGAATCAAATACTGGTCCAGGCGAGAAAATGACGAGTGATTCGGGATACAAAATTTCCAATGATAGGTGGACATTAAGAGCTGGAAAACGCGGTCCACTATTATTACATGACATTCATTTTTACAGAAAACAATCCCATTTCAGCCGGGAACGTATTCCTGAAAAAGTCGTGCATGCAAGAGGTTTCGGAGTATATGGGGACTTTGAGTTGTATAAATCAATGAAAAAATATACAGTGGCTAAATTTTTACAAGAACCAGGCTCCAAGACACCTGTTTTTACACGTTTTTCCAATTTTATCGGAAGTAAAGGATCGAAGGATACCGCAGTAGATATACGTGGTTTTGCGGTCAAGTTTTATACAGAAGATGGCAATTACGATTCGTTGTCATTGCAATTTCCTGTCTTTATTCTTGCAGATGCCATGAAATTTGCAGATGTGACACATGCGGTTAAGCCAAATCCAATTACGGATATACCACAAGCCACTGTCGCTCACGATCGTTTTTGGGATTATGTAGTCAGTAATGAAGAATCAGCACATATGGTGATGTGGCTGATGTCCATGAGAGGTCGGCCTAGAAGCTGGCGTATGATGGAAGGGTGGCCAATCAATACGTTTCGTTTTATTAACGAACATGGCAAATCGACGTTTGTAAGATTTGTGTGGAAGCCTAAATTGGGTGTTCATTCTTTGTTACTTGATGAGGCAAATATTATAGGAGGAGTAGATCCGGACTTCCATCGCCGAGATATAACAGAAGCAATTGAAAAGGGTGCGTATCCTGAATATGAATTAGGTGTGCAGTTGATCGCTGAAGAGGATGAATTAAAGTATGATTTTGATATTTTAGATGATACAAAGCTCTGGCCAGAGGAACTAATCCCCGTTGAAATTATTGGGAAATTGACATTGAATCGACTCGTTGATAATTTCTTTGCTGAGGAAGAACAGTCATCATTTGATCCTGCTACTGATGTTCCGGGTATTGACTTTACAAATGATCCCGTTTTACAGGGTAGATCTTTTGCATATAGAGATACAGATTATCATCGACTTGGCACAGGTAATATTAATGAAATACCGGTCAACAAACCGATCGTAGAAACAAACTATAATCTGAGAGATAGCTATTCAAAATATCGAATTGATACCGATTATGTAACCTACCATAAAAATACATTAGCCGGGGATACTCCTGCAGAAACCCCTCCTGAAGAAGGCGGATATGATCACTATCCTCAAAAAGTAGAAGGACACATTACAAGAGAACGTCCAAGTGAATCTTTCTTCGACTTTTTTTCACAGGCGAGACTTTTTTGGAATAGTTTATCATCTGTAGAAAAACAAGACTTAGTGGATACATTTATCTATCACCTTGGATATGTAAAAAGTAAAAATATTAGACAAAAAAATGTAGAGATGTGGGTTAATGTTGATAAAGAGATGGCATGTATTATAGCAGATAATATTGGCGTAGATCGTCCAACAGGTACCAATGTTTCTGTGACAGAAAGCTCACCAGCAATCAGTCAGGCTAATACACCGCACTATGCCTATACGCAAAAAGTTGCCATGCTAATTGGCAATGGATTTAATGGCGAAGAAGTTAGAAACACATTAAATGTGCTACAACAGTATGGGGTATTTGTAGATATTATTAGCCAAAAACTAGGCACTGTAGTAGGGAATGATGGAACAAAAATAGAAGTCGAAGAAACTTTCCATACAAAATACCCTGTCTTATATGATTCCTTCTATGTTGTGGGAGGAAATGCTGAAAATCAAGCGAACTTTAACAATAGTATCATGGAGTTCATTCATGAAGCTTACAAACGTTATAAGCCAATAGGTGTTGCAACTACTGCGACTTCCTATATTGAAACAGCAGAAAACAATAATTTGGCTGGTGTCGTTTTTGCCGCAAACAATCCTGATTTTGGCAACGATTTTGTCACTGCTATCGCCAAACAACGCTTTTGGAACAGAACATAGCGCGGTAAATCTCATTCAACATTTCTTAATAGCAGTAAATTTCCCAAAAAATCAAGCTAAGTTCATAATAGGTCTAGTAAAACCCATTCTTCTATACTGGAATGGGTTTTACTTCTTTATATACACCCTTTCATTGTTCATTGAACGTCCAACGAATAATCATTATTTGTGCCTAATTCAAATCAAAAATTGTCGTTATATAACTTAAGCCGATTTTTATAGTATTTCCATACAATCATCGAGAATTCTTTTTTATAACTGCCAAATAAGTTTTAAACATACACGGCTCCTACATATTTCCATCCATTTTTTGAAGAAATTCATCAAATATGATTGCTATTCGACCGCTAAAAGGTTTATAATGTCTATGTATAGGAAGCAAATGTACTTATACAAAGGACAAAAAGAGGTGTTAATTGTGGAAAAAGAAGTATCTATCGGCTTATTAGGATTGGGAGTAGTAGGTTCGGGAGTAGCCCAACTGATTGAAAATTACCAAGATGACCTTAAACACCAACTTGGTTGTGGTGTGCGTGTCAAAAGTGTACTTGTTCGCAATTTGGAAAAGGCGCGCAGCTACGATATTGACCACTCTATTCTAACAACAAACTGTGATGATGTGTTAAATGATCCTGATATTAATGTCGTTGTAGAAGTTATGGGTGGAATTGAAGAAGCCCGCAAATATATATTACAAGCGTTTCAAGCAAAAAAACATGTCATTACAGCGAATAAAGATTTAATCGCATTGTATGGACCTGAGCTTGAAGCTGCTGCTAACGAAAATGAATGTGATTTATTTTATGAAGCAAGTGTCGGCGGTGGAATTCCATTGTTGCGCGGATTATCTGATGGCCTTGTATCGGACAGAATCCAGCAGGTGATGGGAATTGTCAACGGCACGACGAATTATATTTTAACGAAAATGGACGTGGACGGCACAAGTTACGAGGATGCGTTAAAAGAAGCACAGGAACTAGGCTTCGCTGAAGCAGACCCAACCGCTGATGTGGAAGGTCTCGATGCTGCGCGAAAAATGGTTATATTAGCACGTCTGTCATTCTTGACGAATGTTGAACTGGACGATGTGGAAGTAGAAGGCATTTCAAACTTATCACTAACCGATTTACAATACGGAAAGCAGCTTGACTATTCGATGAAGCTAATCGGCTTTGCCAACCGTACAAACGATCATCATATCGAAGTGAGCGTACAACCGACATTTCTATCAAATAAACATCCACTTGCCAGTGTGACAGACGAGTATAATGCTGTTTATATCAATGGCGAGGCCGTCGGAGAAACGATGTTCTATGGCCCGGGTGCAGGAAGTTTACCAACTGCAACAGCGGTTATGTCTGATGTCGTGGAAGCAATTAAAAATATGCGATTAGGCGTAAACGGGAAAAAATTTGTGAAGCCGCGCTTCCAAAAAGAATTAACCCCGATGGATCAGCGTTACAGCCAGTTTTATTTACGACTACATGTAAAAGATGAAGTCGGCGCTTTCGCACTCATTTCAGAGCTGTTTCATCAAATGGGTATTAGTTTTGAACGTATCTTACAAAAACCAAGTAATAAAGATGAATTGGCCGAAATCGTCGTTGTGACACACGAGACATCACTAGCTAAGTTCAAAGATTCATTAGCAAAATTGAGAGAACTCTATGTTGTAGAAAATGTAGAAAGCTTTTTCCGCGTTGAAGGAGATGCTAAATAATTATGAATTGGCAAGGTTTAATTAAACATTACAAAGACCTTTTACCCGTTACAGAGAATACACCAATGCTTACATTGCATGAAGGAAATACACCACTAATTCATTTCGCACATCTGTCCGAACAGCTTGGAATTGAATTATACGGAAAAGTGGAAGGAGCCAACCCTACCGGATCATTTAAAGACCGTGGGATGGTTATGGCCGTTGCTAAGGCGGCAGAAGATGGCAGCAAGTCCGTCATCTGTGCATCGACCGGAAATACTTCTGCCTCTGCAGCTGCCTATGCAGCAAAAGCAGGCATGCGGGCAATCGTTATTATTCCAAAAGGAAAAGTTGCCCTTGGAAAGCTCGCCCAAGCAATTATGTATGGCGCAGAAATTGTACAAATTGACGGGAACTTTGATGATGCACTGAAAATGGTGCAAAACATTAGTAAGACGTCACCGGTAACGCTTGTAAACTCAGTAAATCCACATCGGCTGGAAGGGCAAAAAACGGCCGCTTTTGAAGTGTGTGACCAATTGGGTGGAAAAGCACCGGATTATTTGGTTATTCCAGTAGGAAACGCCGGAAATATTAGTGCATACTGGAAAGGATTTAAGGAATACAACGACCAAAAACAAACAGGTCTACCAAAAATATACGGTTTTGAAGCGGAAGGTGCCGCTGCAATTGTCAATAACAAGGTGATTACAGAACCTGAAACAGTAGCAACCGCTATTCGGATCGGAAACCCTGCAAGCTGGCAACTGGCAACAAACGCTCGGGATGAATCCAACGGTTTGATTAAATCTGTTACGGACGAAGAAATCCTGCATGCATTCAAGCTCTTGGCACGTAAAGAAGGCGTCTTTGCAGAGCCCGGTTCTTGTGCCTCCATCGCAGGACTATTACAGCAAGTGAAGAAGGGAACAATAAAACCTGGAAGTAAGGTTGTTGCTGTCTTAACAGGGAACGGGCTTAAAGACCCGCAAACAGCAATGGACGAACTTGAAATAGATCCTGTCTCCTTGCCAAACGATGAAAAAGCTGTCACAGATTACATTGAAGGGTCTATGCGACAATGAGCCATTTTATGATATCAGTACCCGCGAGCTCTGCCAATATTGGCCCAGGTTTCGATTCAGCAGGGATCGCGGTCAGCCATTATTTAAAACTTCACGTCATTGAGCAGGAGTTTTTATGGGAGTTTCAGCATCAATCGCCAATTTTACCTCCGAACCCGATTGCTACGGAGCATTATATTTATCAAGTTGCGAAAAAAGTTGCTGATTGGTATGACAAGACCCTTCCTCCATGTAAAGTAATTGCAGAAAGTGAAATTCCATTAGCCCGCGGGCTTGGAAGCAGTGCTTCAGCAATTATTGCGGGAATTGAGCTTGCAAATCAGATGCTTGAACTGAATTTATCTACAGAGGAAAAACTTCAGTATGCGGTCGATATCGAAGGACACCCAGACAATGTCGCTCCCTGTCTGTTCGGGGGTTTTGTAATCACCGTAATGATTGGTGACGAAGTTAAATACAAAAAGCTCCCTGCAATTGATACGGATTTAGTTATTTATATACCTAACTATGAAGTGAAGACGGAAGATGCGAGGAAAGTGCTTCCTGAATCTTTCTCCATCAAGGATGCAACACGTGCCAGCGGAATCAGTAACTTAATGATTGCAGCCCTTATGTCAAAGGACTACGAACTGGCCGGCCAAATGATGGAAAAAGATATGTTCCATGAACAATACCGTGCAAAATTAATACCAGAGTATAATCAAATCAAACAAGCCGCCAGAGAAATGGGAGCTTACGGAACAGTCATTAGCGGATCAGGTCCAACAATGATTTCCTTCGTTCCAAAAGGAAAAGGCGATTTCATTGCAAAGCAAATGAAAGAAAACCATGCAACACTTGAAATAAAAGCATTGGCTCTCGATCAAGTTGGCTTGCAAGTGAAAAGCCTTGACGAAGCATGAAATGGAAATTCATTCAGAGCCTCTCCACCGCAGTAGTTTAGTTTGGAGTATAAAGTTGAATAAAATGGAGCATCAAACTCAATTGAGTTTGATGCTCTTTTTTGAAAAGGTCAGAAAGCATTCCTGTAATAAAGCAAAATGAGAGTTGAACAAAAAAATCCCCCTTGGTATGATACGAGGTGTCCGAAGCTGATCAGCAAAATGGACCCTTAAAAAACCAAGGAGGACTAACATGAATTATAAACAAAATGAAAAGATCTTACAACTAACAGATAAAACATTAATTATCGGAGTTGACATCGCTAAGAAAACTCATGTTGCACGTGCGCAGGATTTTCGTGGCGTTCAATTCGGAAAACCGTTATACCTTGAAAACTCAATGGAGGGTTTTCAAACGTTCACTCATTGGATGGATGAATTAACGGCCCAGCACAAAAAATCTAATGTTATTATCGGTATGGAGCCAACGGGCCATTACTGGCTGCCATTAGCCTACTGGCTAATGGAAAAGCGACTTAAAGTAGTCGTTGTAAACCCAGCACATGTTAAAAAGTCAAAAGAGTTGGATGATAATTCACCAACCAAAAATGATGTAAAAGATGCCAGAGTCATTTCACGCTTAATCCAAGATGGGCGCTACTCTGCCCCCGATCTACCAGAAGGGATCTATGCGGAACTCCGCGAAGGTATGAATATGTATGACCAATTAATGAAGGACCTTCAAGCAGTTCAAGGACGCGTTCACCAATGGATTGACAGATATTTCCCAGAATATACAACAGTCTTTGCAAAATGGGAAGGGCAATCATCGATACAAGTATTAAAAATGGGCATGTTTCCGGATGAAATCATGGGAACAGATGAAATGACAATACTTACAGAAATCCGTAAAAAGGTTAAAAGAGGAGTTGGACTGAAAAAGATCCGACAATTAAAAGAAGTTGCCCGTCATTCTATCGGTATCCGGGAAGGTAAAACCATGGCAAGGATGAAAATCAACACACTGATGGATCAGTACACCCTCCTTCAGGAAAAAATTAGTGATGTGTGGGAAATGATAGAAGGATTAACTAGCACCATTCCAGGTGTAAAGGAAATGACGGACATTAAGGGGATAGGCGATATCACGATAGCCGCATTCTTGGCAGAAGTAGGCAATTTAGCTAACTACTATCATCCGG